>QEVT01000366.1 GCA_003576755.1 bacterium
CACGTCGGGCGCCCGCGCGCCGCTCGGGCGCCTCGCCCTCGTCGCGTGCGCCGCGCTGGCGCTGGCGGCGCCGTGGGCGCTGCGCCACCTGGCGCCCGGGATGGCGGCCCTGGCGTCGGTCTCGCCGGACTGGGCGAGGGGCCCTGCCGAGACGGTCGACGCCATCGGGCTCTCCGCCGGGCAGGGCTGGCTCTTCACCCAAGGCACCAGCGGCTTCTGGCAGCGGCTGGCATGGGCCGGCTGGCTGCTGGCGGCCTGCCGCGGCCGCCGCGCCGCGTGGGCCGTCGGCGCCGGCCTGGCGGCGGCGATGCTGTTGGTGGCGCCCGGCTGGATCGGCCTGGCGGCGAGCTGGATGCTGCCGCCCTTTTCGCTGGCCATCAGCCTCTACCTGCCGGTGGCGTGGGGGGCGGCGTGGTGGCTCGAAGCGGTGGTCGACGCGGCCATGGCGGGCGCCGGCGGCACGGCGCCGCGGGCGCGGGCCATGGCCGTGGCCGGCGGGACGCTGACGGCGGTGGGCGCATGGGCGGCGCGGGGCGCGCCGGGCTGGCTGGCCGCGGCCCTGGGCGGTGCCGAGAACCCGTGGACCCGCACGGCGCCTTCCATGGACGGGGCGTGGCCCGCCGTCGCGCAGGTGGCCGGCGCGGCCCTGGTGGGCTGGGCGCTCCGGCGAGCCCGGACAGGCAGTGATCCACCCGAACGGCGCGGCGCCCGTCTGGTGCCGGCCTTCGCCGTCGTCGGCATCGCGCTCGTCGGCGCGTGGCGGATGCGGGACATCGTCAACCCGCGCACGGTCATCGTCGAGGCCGCGGACGTGGCGGCCGCCGATTGGATCCGCGCCAACACGCCGCCCTCGGCGCGCTTCGTCGTCGCCACCGCCCCGTGGCACCTCGGCACGTACCGCGGGCTCGACGGGGGCTACTGGCTCCCGCTCCTGGCGGGCCGCACGACGACGATGCCGCCCGCGCTGTACACCTACGGCGCGCCGGCAGCGGTACACGCCGTCAACGCCACCGCCGCGGTGATCGCGCGCGGCGACGGCCTGGACGACGCGCGGCTGGCAACGGCGATGGCCGCCTCCGGCGCCGAGTACATCTACGTCGGCCCGGCGTCCCGCGGGACGCGCGGGGCGTTCACGGCCGCGCGGCTGCGTCGGGCTCCCGGGCTCGTGGCCGTGTACGAGCGCGACGGGGTCGCGATCTTCCGCCGACGCGGGCCGGCAGGCGAGTAGGGAGGGGCGCCGACGGCGGGTCAAACTCCCTCTGTAGGCCGTCGCGCGTGGGGTTGCTTGGCACGCCCGGGCGTGTCACAATTGAACACCTTCGAGCGTTATTGCACGCGCAACCGCGCGGACGTCGATCACGTCCCCTCAACGACCATCGGCCCTTGCCGTCAGAACCAGGAGGCATGGATGCGGACAGCGCTCTCGACCCCCCCGTCGTTCAAGACGTTCGCCGCGGTGACCGCCACGCTCGCGGCCGCGTTCGTCGTCGGTTTGGTGGTGCCGGTCGCGGCGCAGGACCGCAGCCAATGCCTGCTCACGCCCGACAAGCATGCCGCCCCGGCGCCCCCCAAGTGGATCAACCTCGGCGAGACCGTGCAGGTCACGCTGACCCTGGCCTCGTCGTGCGAGCGCGAGAGCACTCCGGTGCCGGTCGACGTCATGCTCGTCATGGACCAGTCCAACTCGATGGGCGACGACAGCAAGCTCGCCAACGCCAAGGTGGCCGCGCGGCGGTTCCTCGAGAAGACCGACATGACGGTGTCGCGCGTGGGGCTGGTGGCGTTCAACGAGACCGCGGGCTTGTTCAGCGGGTTGACGCACGACAAGGCGTTGATCGAGGGCAAGATCGACCTGCTCCAGCCCGGCGGCCGGACCAACATCTCGGGCGCCATCGATGTGGCGCTCAAGGAGCTGCTGCGCGACCCGCAGGGCCATGAGATGGCGATGATCGTCTTGACCGACGGCGTCAACACCGTGCCGGCGGACCCGGTGCCGGTGGCGGCGGCGCGCGCCAAGGACGCCAAGGTCACGGTGGTCACGTTCTGCGCCGGGGGCGAGTGCGATCCCGGCCTCGAGCCGGCCGCCAGCCGCCCCGACCTGTACTTCAACGTCCGCGACACCAGCAAGCTCGCCGAGCTCTACGCCGAGCTGGCCATCCGCTTGCAGGTCAACGAGGTCGTCGCCCTGACCATCACCGACGTCGTGCCCGCCAACATGCGCTATGTCGACGGTTCGGCCGTGCCGGCGCCGACGACCATGACCAAGCAGCCGTCGGGCGAGACCGTGCTGGTCTGGACGTTCGCCGGCCCCATGCCGGCCGGCGGCATCACCTACACGCTCCAGCCGCAACAGGTCGGCACGTGGCCGACGAACGTCGAGGCGCGTGCCGAGATCGTCGACCGCAAGGGGCTGCCCGGGAGCGTGCTGTTCCCGATCCCGCAGGTCATCGTCAAGGCCGACTGCCCGCCGATGCAGCTCGAGGTGTTCTTCCTGATCGACGACAGCAACTGCCTCGCCGGCGCCACGCTCAACGGCGTCGACTCGCGCACGGCCATCCGGCGGGGCGTCGAGCGGGTGCTCGACCAGCTCAGCCTCGGCAAGGACACCGCGTCCGTGATCGGCTACGGCGATACGGCGCAGGTGTTCCAGGTGTTGACCGACGACCGCGAGGCGATCCTCACCGGCGTCGACCGCATCACCATGCGCGACAACACGGCGCGCCTGGACCTGGCGTACGTCGAGGTCGGGCGCGAGATGAAGACCCCGCGGCACCGGCCGGGCTCGCAGGTGTTGACCATCAGCATCACCGACGGCCCGATGATGCCCAACCCGGGCGTGGCCAGCGCACGTGCGACGGCCCTCAACCTCCTCGGCGTGAAGCACTACCACATCGCGGTCGGATCGATCGCGCAGTACCCGCTCCTGCGCGGCATCGCCGAGCCGGGCGGGTTCTGGGAGCTGCCGTTCGGCGGCGACGTGATCACGCCGTACACCGAGTTCGGGGCGATCGCGGCGGCGATGGGCCGGCCTGCGGTGTGCGACCCGAGCACCCGGCTGACGACGACGCCGCCCGCGACGGCCACGGCCACCGCGCGCCCGCGGACGGCCACGCCGACGGCGGGGCCGACGCGCGAGGGGTTCCGCATCGGCCTGCCGTGGCTGGAGAGCTGGCGGTAGCCCGCGCCCGGCCGCGGGCGGCGCTGCTCGCCGCGGCCCTGGCGTTCGCGGGGGCC
>QEVT01000367.1 GCA_003576755.1 bacterium
TGCCCGCCGCCTCGCCCGCCCAGGCCACCGCGCCCCGGCGGAGCACGACGAGCGGGCCCGCCAACGCCGCCGCACGGTCGAGGTCGTGCAGCGTGATCACCACCGCGCGGCCCGCCGCCGCGTGCGCCGCCAGCGCCCGGTCCAGCCGGTCCGCCGACCGCGGGTCCAGCCCGGTGTAGGGCTCGTCGAGCAGCAGCACCGCCGGGTCGTGGAGCACCGCGCGCGCGATGGCGGCGCGCTGCGCCATCCCGCGCGACAGCGTCCGCACGGGCCGGCGCGCGAAGGCCGTCAGCTCGGCCGCGGCCAGCGCGACCTCGACCCGCGCCGCGGGTTCGTCCAGCCCGTACAGGCGGGCGTAGAAGGCGAGGTTCTCGGCGAGCGTGAGGTCCGGGTACAGGAGCGGCCGGTGCATCACCACGCCGATCCGCGCCCGCACCGCCGCCGGCGCCCGCAGCGCGTCGGCGCCCGCCACGTGCACCGTGCCCCCCTCGGGTCGGACGAGCGTGGCCACCACGCGCAGCAGCGTCGTCTTGCCGGCGCCGTTGGGGCCGACGACGACCGTGATCCGCCCCGGGGGCGCCGCGAGGTCGACGCGGTCGAGGGCCGTCAGCGGCCCGAAGCGGCAGACCACGCCGTCGGCCCAGACGCCGGGCGCGGGGCCGGAGACGGGCGGCGCGGCGTTCACGCGGGGCCGTGCCCGGCGCCGGCGTCCACCGTCTCAGGGGGCCGCGGCGAGCGCAATCTCGGAGGCGCGGCGTTCGAGCACCCGGCCGTCGGCGGCGTCGACGACGGCCAGCTCGAGCAGCCCGGGGCTGGCGATGGGGAGCGTGTACGTGACCGTGCCCGTGAAGCGGCCGTCGGCGTCGACGTCCAGGCGGGCGTTGCCGCGCCAGCGCAAACCGCCGTCGGGGGAGCGGCTGAAGACCTGGGCGGCGAGCGTGCGCCCGGCCGCCAGGCGCGCCGTGCCGCTGATCCGGATCGGCGACGTCACCGCTGTGCCCGCGGTCGGCTCGGCGAGCTCGACCACGGCGGTGGGCGCCGGAGAGGCCGCCGCGGCGGCCGGCGGGGGGAGGGCGGTGGAGGAGGCCACGCCCGTGGGGAACGGGCGCGCGCGGGTGCAGCCGGCCAAGGCCAGGGCCCCCGCGAGCCACAAGCCCGCGGCGAGCGCGCACGCCCGCCGGCCGCGCATCCGGTCGTCCAGCAGGCCGGCGCCCCCGTCCGGCATCTCCCGGCGCTTCGGGCGCACCGATCCTGCCGCCGTCACGTCACGACTCGACGCGGACGGCCGCCTGCGCCTTGTGCCGATAGGTGATGCGCCCGCGCGTGAGGTCGTACGGCGTCAGCTCGACGCGCACGCGGTCGCCGAGCAGCACCTTGATGTAGTACTTCTTCATGCGGCCCGACAGGTAGGCCAGCACTTCGTGGCCGTTGTCCAGCCGCACCTTGAACATGGTGTTGGGCAGGGCCTCGGTCACCACCCCTTCGATCTCGAGCTTGTCCTCCGGGTTCGCCAAACGCGTTCTCCTCTCACGATCACCGATATCGACAACAAATAGTATAGCACAACGGTTCGCACTTCCCTCCGCGTGAACGGCTCAACACCCCGGGCGGCGCATTCCATCGTCGGGGATCCCGTGGGAGCGCGGGCTTCCAGCCCGCTTGGACGACCGGGCGGGCTGGAGGCCCGCGGTCACACGAACGACATGCGCCCCACCCAGGGCATCGGCAGGGCCGGACAGGGAAGCGGCCCGTGTCGATTCCCCGCCCCGCGTGCCTTGACCATGGCATTTGGGTTCATCTACACTTCGCCGGGCACGCGCCGGCGTACCCACGCCATGGCCGACCCGTGTCCCCAGATCCGAGGCTGACGTGAGCGCACGAACCGACCCCCTGCTGGGCTACGCCAGCGAGCCCGGCCGCCATCGCACGGTCAACCACGACAAGCTCGGCTTCTACCGGCCCGACGACCCCCGGCTGGCCGACCTCGCCGGCAGCATCTACGTGGTGGCCGACGGCGCCGGCACCGGCGAGCGCGGCACCGCCCTGGCCGACCAGGTCATCCGGGCCCTCGTGCGCGCCTACTACGGCGCCGTCCAGTCCTATGGCCGCACCGACGCGCTCGGCAGCGCGTTCCTCGTCGCCGACCACGCTCTGCGCGAGTCGCTCGCCGCGCAGCCCGACCCATCGGGGGGCGTCACCGCGGTGGCCGTCGTCGTCCGCGGCGACGAGCTCATCGTCGGCCATGTCGGCGACGCGCGCGCCTACCTCGTGCGCGACGGTCGCGCCTTCCGGCTCACCGACGACCCGGCCGACGGCGCGGCCAGCCTCGGGCAGCCCATGCCGCCCCATCCCGTGATCTCCGACGGCATCCCGCTCGGCATGGCCGACCAGGTCGTCCTGTGCACCGACGGCGTCCATGCCCTCGTGCCCGATGCGCGGATCGCCGAGATCGTGGCCGGCGGCGCGCCGGAGGCCTCCGCGGCCGAGCTCGTCGCACACGCGCGCGGCGCCGGCGCCGCCGACGACATGACGGCGCTCGTCGTGCGGCCGTTCGAGCCGGTGACCGTCCCCGCCCCGGCCATGCCGCTTCCCGAGATCTCGTGGCCCACCGTGCTGCTCGGCGCCGGCACCCTGGCGCTCCTGGCCGCGCTCGTGCTGTTCCGCGGCGAGATCCTGGGGGCGCTCCAGGGCGGCGTGGCGCGGTTGCGGACCGCCCCGCCGGCCGCCCCGCCGACCGCCCAGATGGCCCACGCCGTACCGCTCACCGCGCCGGCGCTGCCCACGGCCATCCCGTCGGTCACCGCCCCCGCGCCCGCCGAGTCGCCGACGCCCGTCATCCCGACGTCGATCCCCGTCCCCGACACCGTCGGGCGCACCCAGGACGATGCCGAGCAGCTCATCCGCGGCAACTACCTCGAGGTCGACGCCATCCGCCAGCACTCCGTGACCGTCGCGCCGGGCTTCGTCATCAGCCAGAACCCCGACGCCGGCGTGCCGGTCGCCGCCGGGACCACCGTCCAGATCGCCGTCAGCCTCGGCCCCGAGCCGGCCACCGCCACCGTCCCCTACCGGCCGCGCATCACGTGGACGCCGGTGCCGCCGACCGCCGTCGAGACGCCCACCGTCGAAGCGGTGGCCACGGCCACGCCGGCGCCGGGCGGCGGCGACAACCGCGGCCGCGACCGCGACAAGCCTCCGACGGCCGCGCCG
>QEVT01000368.1 GCA_003576755.1 bacterium
TGACGCCCGCCGAGCCCACCGCGGGGTCGGGCGCGGGGTCGACCGGAGGCGGCGTCGCGCGCCGCGCGCGGAGGTCGTAGCGCGCGCCGGCGATCAGCACGTGCAGGCGGACGTCGAGCACGCACACCGGGTCGTGGCGCTTGGCGGAGTCCATCGACGAGTAGCTGATGTCCGACGGGTCGATGACGGTGATGGCCCCGCTGCCGACGACCTCGAGGGTGTCGTCGGGGCCGACGAACGCCGCCGTGTCCTCGTCGAGGCCGATGCCGATGGAGTGCGGGTTGTAGGCCAGCGCCGTCAGCAGCCGCCCCAGCCGGTCGCGCTGCCGGAAGTGCTGGTCGATGATGGCCAGCCGCGTCAGGCCGAGGCCGGGCGCCAGCCGCACGCTGTCGGCGCGCGGCGTCGCGCCCTCGTCGCCGAACGCGATCATGTGCTCCGACAGGAAGGCCGCCCCGGCCGACGTGCCGGCGACGTGCATCCCGCCGCGGTTGCCGGCGATCAGGCGCTCGGCCACCGGCGTGCCGCCGAGCGTCGTCGACAGCTTGAGCTGGTTGCCGCCGGTGAGGAACACGCCGTCGACGTCGCCCAGGACGGCCAGCGCCTCGGGCGCGCGGCAGTCGGCGCGCGACTCGAGCGGCAGCACGTGCGCGGCGGCCACGCCGAGCGACCGGAAGATGCCCTGGTAGGTCCAGCCGGTCTCGGGGAGCATCGAGGCGGTGGGGATGATGGCCACCCGCGCCGCGGGGCCGCCGCAGCGCTCGGCGAAGCGGCGCAGGATGGCCGGGTCGCGGATCTTCTCCTCGGCCCCGCCGATCGGCACGATGAGCCCGCGCGTCACCACAGCCCCATGACGAAGGTCGTCAGCCGCTTGAGCCCGTCGGCGATGACGGCGCTCGGCGTCGCGTAGCTCAGGCGGATGTGGCGGTCGTCGCCGAACGCGGCGCCGGGCACGGTGGCCAGCTGGACCTCGTCGAGCAGCGCGGCGCACAGGTCCATCGAGCCGTCGATGACGTGCCCGCCGGCCGTGCGCGCGCCGAACACGTGCTCGACCTTGGGGAACACGTAAAACGCGCCCTGGGGCTCGGCGCACACCCAGCCGGGCAGCGCGCGGATGCCGTCGTACATCAGCCGGCGGCGCGCGTCGAACCGGGCCAGGCGCGCGGCAATGTGCGACTGGTCGCCGGTGAGCGCCGCCAGGGCGGCGACCTGCGCGACGGTGTTGGCGTTGGACGTCTCGTGGTCCTGCACGCGGCCCATGGCGCGGACGGCGTCGACCGGCCCGACGCTGTAGCCGATGCGCCAGCCCGTCATGGCGTACGTCTTGGAGAAGCTGTTGGACACGATGGTGCGCGCCCGGGCCTCGGGCCCGAGCATCATCGGGCTGAGGTAGGGCTCGGGCGAGTAGCACAGCCGGTCGTAGATCTCGTCGGAGAGGATCCACAGCCCGTGCTCGAGCGCGAGGGCGACGACGGCCCGCAGGCAGGCGTGCGACAACCGCGCGCCGGTGGGGTTGGACGGCGAGTTGACGATGATGGCCCGGGTGCGGGCGGTCAGCCGCTCGCGCACGGCGTCGGCGTGCAGCGCGAAGCCGTCCTCGACGCACACCGGCACCGGCACCGGGCGGCCGCCGGCGAGGCGGATCATCTCGGGGTAGCTGACCCAGGCCGGGCTGGCGAACACGACCTCGTCGCCTTCGTCGACGAGCGCCTGGAGCGCGAGGTAGAGCGCGTGCTTGCCGCCGCACGTGACGAGCGTCTGGGCGGGGTCGACCGGGGCGCCGTACGCCGCGCTGCACGCCTCGGCCACGGCCGCCCGCAGCTCGGGCATGCCGGCGGTGGCGGTGTACTTGACCTGGCCGTCGGCGATGAAGCGGGCCGCCGCCTCGACGACGTGCGGCGGCGTCGGGAAGTCGGGCTCGCCGGCCGTGAGGTTGACGACGTCGACGCCCTGCTGGCGCAGCGCCTTGGCCCGCGCGCTCATGGCCAGCGTGGCCGAGTCTCCCACATCGCGCACGCGACGTGCGTAGGTCATGCTTCGCTCCAAGATCTGGCTGTCGACGGGCTCCGGCGGTCGGCGGCGGCCAATGGTGGCGCCCGGCCGTCGGCCCATGCCCGTCGCGCGGGCGGTCGACCCGCATCGGCGCGACCCTGGATCCGTCTTATGTCGACCCGTCCGGCGGCGCGCAAGGATTATACCCACCCGCGCGCGATTTGACATGGCCGCCGGGCCGCACCACCATTGGCCGCCGCCCCACCCACCCCGAGACGCGTGTTGATCGAGCCCATCCCCGAAGCCGACCCCGAAGCCGCCGCCGAGGCCCACTTCGTCCGCCCGGACGAGAAGGAGGGCCGCTTCCTGGCCGGTCCGCGCTCGCGCATCCCCGAGGCCGTCGAGGTGCTGCGCATCGCGCGCGAGTTCATCCGGGGCTTCCGGACGCTGCACTTCGTCGGCCCGTGCGTCACGGTGTTCGGCTCGGCGCGGTTCCGCGAGGACCACCCGTACTACGGGCTGGCGCGGCAGGTCGGGGCGGACCTGGCGCGCGCGGGCTTCACGGTGATGACGGGCGGCGGGCCGGGCATCATGGAGGCCGCCAACCGCGGGGCGCGCGACGTCGGCGGGGCGTCGGTGGGCGCGAACATCGTGCTGCCGAAGGAGCAGCGCATCAACCCGTACGTCGACGTGTGGACGGACTTCGAGTACCTGTTCGTGCGCAAGGTGATGCTGGTCAAGTACTCGTACGCGTTCGTGGTGATGCCGGGCGGGTTCGGGACGCTGGACGAGATCTTCGAGACCGCGACGCTGATCCAGACCGGCAAGATCCGCAACTTCCCGGTGGTCATCGTCGGCGCGGCCTACTGGGAGCCGCTGTTGGACTTCATGCGGCACACGATGGTGCCGGCGGGGACCATCGACGTCACGGACCTCGACCGGTTCCTGGTCACGGACTCGCCGGGCGAGGCGGTGCAGCACATCCTGCACAACGTGATCGACCGCTTCGGGCTGGCGTGGCAGCCGCGGTGGCGGCCGAGCCGCATCCTGCGCGAGGGGCGCAGGCAGGGCAGGGGCGAGGGGGACGCGCGGGGCGAAGGCGACGGACGTGGGCGGGACGGGAGCGGGGGCCGTGGGTGAGCCCGGCGGGGGCGGCGGGAGCGGCGTGGTCGGCGGGGGCGGCGCCGACGCCGGGCCGGCCACGCCGAGCAGCGCG
>QEVT01000369.1 GCA_003576755.1 bacterium
CGGCCGCCGCCGCGCCGGGCAGCCGTGCCAGCGGGTGGCCGGCCGCCTTGTGGGCCACGATCTCAGCCAGGGCCGCGTCGTCGAGGCCGACCGCGGCGCCTACCTCGACGACGGTCCCGTCGGTCTCGCCACCGGCCGCGTGGACCCCGCCGCCGGCCACGACGCCCCCGGCATCCGCCACGGCCACCACCGCGAGCCGCAGCCCGAGCCGGGCCGCGTGCGCGGCGCGGGCGGCCACGATCTGGTCGATGAGCGACCGGCCGACCTTGCCGGGGCCGAGGACGACGACGGGGACGTCGAGCACGGGCATCCGCCGGGTCCGCGTCAGTTGCCGATCCACCGGGCGTACGCCGACCGGGCGGCCGCCGGGTCGTCGGTGCCGCCGACGATGGCCCGCCCGTCGGCGAACAGCGTGACCGTCAGCCCGTCGGCCTCGAAGCGCACGAGGTGGGCGCTGGTCTGGACCACGTGTGCCGACGCCGCCAGCCGGCGCGCGATCCCCGGCAGGTCCACCGCGGCCGCGGCGTCGCCGCGGCCGGCCGGGCGGACGTGGACCGCGTCGCGCCCGCACAGCGCCGTGGCCAGCACGTCGCCGCCGTCGCGCGCCTCGAAGGCGGGGAACACATGCCGCCCGCACGTGGCGCAGTCCGCGCGGGCCGCCACGTCGAACGGCTGGTAGATGTGCTCCCAGACGTCGACGTGCAGCAGCCCGCGGTTGCGCGGCTCGGCCCCGACGATCAGCTTCATGACCTCGAGGGCGGCGATGCCCGCGACCACCGCCACGGCGGGGTAGAGCACGCCGACGGTGTCGCACGTGTCGACCGCGCCCGGCGGCGGCGGCTCGGGGTAGAGGCAGCGCAGGCACGGCTTGCCGCCCGCCTCGATGGTCATCGTGGCGCCGGTGGCCGCGATGGCCCCGCAGTAGACCCACGGGATGCCGAGCTTGACCGCCGCGTCGTTGACGACGAAGCGCGTCGCGAAGTTGTCGGTGCCGTCGACGATGACGTCGTGCCCCGCCGCCAGCGCCAGGATGTTGCCGGCGTGGACGTCGGTCGCGTGCGCGGCGACCGCCAGGTCGGGATCGATGGCGCGCAGCCGCGCCGCCGCGGCGACGGCCTTGGGGATCCCGGCGTCGACGTCGGCGTCGTCGAGCAGCGTCTGGCGCTGCAGGTTGTGGCGCTCCGGGAAGTCGCGGTCGACGAGCGTCAGGCCCACCCCGGCGCGGGCCAGCGCGTGCGCGATGGCGCCGCCCGTGGCGCCGACACCGACCACCAGCACCCGCGCCGCGGCCAGGCGCGCCTGGCCCGCCGCGCCGATGCGCGCGAACAGCATCTGACGCCCGTGGCGCTCGGGGCGCGTCACGGCCGACACGGCGGCCTCGTCGCGGAGGGCGGGGCGATCACGGGGTGTCGCCCGACCAGGCGGGGATCCGGCGCAGGCGCACCGCGGCGGCGCCGCCGAGGGACGCGAGATCTTCCGGCGACGGGTCGAGCGCGATGCGCGTGCCGGGAGCATGCGCCAGCGCCGCCGCATCGACCCGGAGCGCTTCGGTCGGCAGCGTGAACGGCGCGGCCGCGTTGACGGCACGGGTGAGCTGCATCAAGCGCGGCATCGACGAGAACGCGAGCGCGGCGGCCGTCCCGTCGGCGGCCTCGACGACGGCGCACCGCCACACGAACGACCCGACGTCGCCGATCCCGGCCTCGTCCTCGGGGCCGCCGACGCCGAGCAGGTAGACCGCTCTGGCGGCGGTCCAGGCTGCCGGCGGGTCGGCGGACAGGTCGACGAGCGTCACGGTGCGGACCGCGCCACGTCGATCACCCGCAGCCGCCATTCGCCGTTCTCGCGCTCGACCTCGGCGTGCAGCACCGCCGGCGGCTGGTCGGCGTACGTCACCGTGCCGTCGACCACCGCGACCTCGTTGGGGGCCAGCGCGCCGGCCGGCGCGATCTCGAACGCGTCGACGAACAGGCGCTCGTAGCCGGCGTAGAGGCTGCGGTCGTCGAAGCGGGCCGCGAGCCCGTCGCGCGTCGTCGAGCGGATGCCCGCCTCGGAGAACAGGCTGTGCGCCGCGACCACGTCCCCGGCCTGCCCCGCCCTGAGGTAGGCCTCGATCACCGGCTGGACGACGCGCGGGCTGCGCTGCATGAACGGCCGGATGTAGGTGACGTACACGGCGCCGAGCAGCAAGGCGGCGAAGACCGCCAGCCCGAACGTGAGCTGGGTGAGCGCCGTGCGCTGCACGTCGCGGTTGAAGTTCGGGCGGGCGCGCCGGCCGGCCGGCGGCCGTGCGGGCGCGGTCGACGGCGTCACGAGCTGCCCGTGATCTTGGAGCGCACGAACCGGTCGATCTCGTCGGCGACCTGGCGCGCCTCGCGCATCAGCTCGGCGTTGTCGCGGCGGTAGCGGTCGCCCTCCTCGAGGTCGCGCAGGCCGATGACGTTGACGTCGACGTTGAGCGACGCGCCCTGCGCCGCGGCCAACGCCATGATGCCGGCCACGCCGGCGTCGCTGATGGCGCTGGCGTTGCCGTGCTCGACGGCGATCCGCGTCAGCTTGAGCACGTCGAGCGCGCGGCGGACGATGTCGAGCGGCACGGCGGTCGCCCGCCGCAGCGCCGCCTGGATGGCGTCGCGCCGCGCCGCGGCCTCGTCGGTCGTGCCGCGCGGCAGACGGTACGCCGCCATCACGGCGTCGAACGCCGCGCTGTCGACGGCGATGAGCTGCGTCAGCTCGGCCCGCAGCGCCTCGGCCTGCGACCGCACGCGCTGCATCTCGGCCTCCGACGCGGCGTAGCGCGGCTTGCCGATGGTCAGCCCGGCGACCATCTGGTTCAGCGCGGCGCCCAGCGCCCCGACCATCGCCGCCACGCTCCCGCCGCCCGGCGTGGCGGTGTCGGAGGCGACCTCGGCGACGAAGTCCTCGGCGGTCCGCGCGGCCGGCACCGCGGCCGCCGTGCGGCCGATGTGGTTCTCGATGATCTGCTCGGGCCGGAAGCCCGTGAGCTGGAGCTGCCAGGCCGCCGCGTCGACGAGCGCCGATTGCGGGACGAGGCCGCGCAGGGCGATGCCCGCGACCTGCCCGCCGTGCCGGGCCGCCTCGGCCCGCGCCACGGCGGCCACGCGCGGCAGCGGCGTCTCGTCCGGCCGCCGCACCGCGAAGCCGACGGCCGGCACG
>QEVT01000370.1 GCA_003576755.1 bacterium
TCGGCGCGCCGGCGGCGGGCGGTCCGTTGCCGCCGGTGCCGGCGCCGCCGCACGCCGCCAGGGTCGTGGCGGCGACCAGGGCCAGGGCGATGATGGGTCTCAACGCGTTCTCCTCACGGTGTGGGTGCTCCATGGCGGGCGCAATGATAACACGACTTGACAGGTCCCGCCGGCATGCCCATAATAGTGCCACGCAAGCGACCCCCTCCGGACATCTGAATACACCTTCATCCGGATTCATCCGCGATCATTATTAGGAAGGAGGTGGTGTCACATGCGTAGTGGCTTGACGATGGGCACCACCGAGGCGGCTTGACGTAACGGCCCACTCGGTGGTGCCAACCACGACAGGGGCCCTGCGAAGGGCCCCTGTTGTATTTCCCGACCGCCCGTGAGCCCGGTCCCCAGGAGCCGATCCCATGCTGCGCACCCACACCTGCGGTGAGCTCCGCGCCGAGCACGTCGGTGCCACCGTCACGCTGGCCGGCTGGGTCCACCGCCGCCGCGACCACGGCGGCCTGGTGTTCGTCGACGTGCGCGACCGCAACGGCCTGACGCAGGTGGTGTTCGACCCCGACGCGGCGCCCGCGGCGTTCGAGGCGGCGCGCGACGTCGGCCACGAATGGGTGGTGGCCGTGGATGGATCCGTCCGCCCGCGTCCGGCGGGCCAGGCCAACCCGAACCTGCCCACGGGCGCCGTCGAGGTGGTCGCCAGCGCCCTCCGCGTGCTGAACCCGGCCCGCACCCCGCCGTTCGAGATCAACCGCGAGCAAGCCGTCGAAGACGGCACCCGCCTGCGCTACCGCTACCTCGACATCCGGCGGCAGCGCATGCAGCGCAACCTGGTGCTGCGGCATGCGGTCACCGCCTTCATCCGCGCCCACTTGAACGCACGCGACTTCCTCGATGTCGAGACGCCGATCCTGATGAAGGCCACGCCCGAGGGCGCGCGCGACTTCCTGGTGCCTAGCCGCGTGCACCCGGGGCGCTTCTACGCCCTGCCCCAGAGCCCCCAGCAGCTCAAGCAGATCCTGATGGTGGCCGGCATCGACCGCTACTACCAGATCGCGCGCTGCTTCCGCGACGAGGACCTGCGCGCGGACCGCGAGCTCGAGTTCACGCAGCTCGACCTCGAGATGGCGTTCGCCGAGGCCGGCGACATCATGGCCCTCAACGAGGATCTCTTCGTGGCCCTGGTCGCGGCGGTCGCGCCGCAGCTGCGGATCCGCCAGGTGCCGTTCCCGCACCTGACGTATGCCGACGCCATGGAGCGCTACGGCACCGACAAGCCCGACATCCGATTCGGGCTCGAGATGGTCGACATCGGCCCGGACGTGGCCGGCTCGGCGTTTCGGGTGTTCGCCGACACCGTGGCGCGCGGCGGGCGGGTGAAGGCCATCGCCGCGCCGGCGCAGTTCACGCGGCGTGAGATCGACGCGTTCGAGGCGTTCGTCAAGGGGCTCGGCGCGGCCGGGCTGGCATGGTTGGCGTTCGACGCCGACGGGGCCGTGCGCGGCTCGGTGGCGCGCGCGCTGGCCGCGCCCGAGATCGCGGCGATCCGCGACCGCACCGGCGCCGGCGATGGCGCGACCGTGTTCATCGTCGCGGGCGACGCGCCGGTGGTCGCGCTGGCCCTCGGCCGGCTGCGCGGCGAGCTCGGGCGCCACCTCGACCTGATCGATCCCGGCGAGCTGGCGTTCCTGTGGCTCGTCGACCCGCCGCTCTTCGAGTGGAACGCGGGCGAAGCGCGCTGGGACTCGGTGCACCACCCGTTCACCTCCGCCGTGCCCGAGGACGTGCCGCTGCTCGACACCGACCCCGGCCGTATCCGCGCCCAGGCCTACGACGTCGTGTGCAACGGGTACGAGCTCGGCGGCGGGTCGATCCGGATCCACGAACGCGACGTCCAGGCGCGGGTCTTTGCCTTGCTCGGGCTGTCGGACGCGCAGGTGCAGGCGCAGTTCGGGCATCTCTTGACGGCGTTCGAGTTCGGGGCCCCGCCGCATGGCGGCATCGCCTGGGGCATCGACCGCACGGTCGCGATCCTGGCCGGCGAGGCGAACATCCGCGAGGTCATCGCCTTCCCGAAGTCGCTGTCTGCGGTGGACCTCTTGACCGGCGCGCCCTCGCCGGTCCCGGCCCGGGACCTGGCGGTCCTGGGCATCAGCGTGGTTGCGTCTTCCCCACCGGACGCGACGGACGCCTGACACGGGGCACGGCTCCGTGTCGTCGGGGCGTCGTGGCGGCGCCCGGCAGCCCTTCGCGGGGCGCGCCGGGACGGCCATCGACGCGGACGTTCGTGGCTCGGCTTGCGGGACGAAAGGAGACCAGACCATGACGGGAACGAGGCGCGCCGCGGGCGTGCTGGGCGTGACTTTGGGCTTGCTGGCGGGCGTCGGCCCGGCCGCGGCCCAACCCGCGACGGCGCGGGGCGACGCCGGCGGCGGGATCGAGGGCTTCGTCTTCCTCGACAGCGACGCGGACGGCCGGTTGGACCCGGACGAGACCGGCGTGCGCATCGTGCCGATCCGGCTCGAGGGGCCGGTGAACCGCACCGTCCTGTCGACGATGAACGGCGCGTTCCGCTTCGAAGACCTGCCGCCGGGCACCTACGATGTCGCGGTCGAGCCCGGCGCGGGCTGGCAGTCGCTCAGCCAGGCGGAGTACGCCGGGCTCTCGGTGGACGGCGACCGGTTGCAGAACGTCAACTTCGCGCTGCGCTCGGTGCCGGTCGCCGTCGGCGAGGCCGGCGCGGGGTCGGGCGAGGCGGAGGGCGTTGCCGGCGGTGCGCAGGGCGCGATGGCCGGAGCCGGGGAGGCCGGCGACGTGTCGCCCGCCGCCATGGCGGCGGCGGCCGGGCTGATCGGCGCGGCCAGCGACGACACCGTGGATGCCGCCACGCTCGAAGCGGCCCTGGACGCGGCGCAGGCCGGCGCGATCGACCAGCCCGTGGTCGACGTGCTCGCCCAGGCCTTGGCGGCCGTGTCGGAAGCGTCCGACGTCCCGCAGCCGCCGGCTGCGGGACCGGCGGGCGTGGTGGTGCCCGGCGCGGTTGCGGCGACCGACCCACGCGGGGCGCGCAGCGGTGCCGATGCCGCGGACGCCGGCGACGGGGCAGGCGTGGCGGCCGCCGCACCGCCGGTGGCGGCGGC
>QEVT01000032.1 GCA_003576755.1 bacterium
TCTGGTTCATTCGACCAGTATAGAGCCTCTCCCCCTCTTGTCGCCCTCGCCCTGCTCACGTTTGACGTCCCGCCTTCCAGCTTAACTTGTGACGGTATGTCTAAGCCACTTCCTGGAAGCGTGCAAGGGCTTCGGGCTTCACCATCGCGCGCACCGGCGGAGCTCCCATCGGGCGCGAGCCCAGGCGCGACTGGACCGTCTCGGGCGGGGCGGGGCGCGGCGGCGTGCCATCCGAGCGGCACGCGCACGCAGTGCCCCGCGATCGCCCACACGTCTGCGACCCCGCCTCCGACGCCGGCCCCGCGCATCACCCTCCACCCGTGTGCGCCACCGGCAACGCAACCCGCCACATGGGCGCCGGGCTCGGCGTCGCCGTCGGCGGAGACGACGGGGTGCCTTGCGCCGTCGCAGTCCCCGTCGGCGGCGGCGACACCGTCGGCGGCAGCGCCGAGCGCTGCCGGTCGAAGAAGTCCAGCGTCAGGTGGTCCGCGTCGCTGTAGAGCTGGTGTTCCGTCCAGCACACGTCGAGCTGCTCGCCGACCACGGCCGGGCCGATGCCCGGTGCCGCCGCCGCGATCGCCGCCGCCCAGTCCGACTCCGACGGCGGCAGCACCTGGAAGTCGAGCCGGTCCAGCAGCCGCGCCGCGCGCAGCGCGTCATGCACCGCCCGGCTCTCCGCCCGCGTGGCGCCCGGCGCCGCCGCGAAACGCTCCGGGTACACCGGCGACGGCGCGTTGACCGACAGCTCGGTATCGATCCCGCGCGCCTTCAGACGCGCGTGGCAGGCGAAGGCGTCGAGGTTCGACACCCGCCGGTCGTTCTCCGCCAGCCGCCACGCCAGCGGCACCGTGGTCGTCTCCGCCAGCGCCGGCCGGCAGGCGGCGGCGTAGACCGCCGCAGCCCGCCACCCCAGCGCGTCGGCCACGCGCGACACGAAGCCGCCGCCGTTCGACATGCCGACCCCGAACACCGGCGCGTCCGCCCCGACGGCGCCTTCGGCCACCAGCAGGTCGTGCAGACGCCGGATGTGTCGGACGTCGTCGTTGGCTTCCGGCGGATCCGGGCTCCACTGCCGCGCCTGGCGGTCGCCGCTCTCCGAGATCGCGACCGCGTAGCCGCGCGCCACCGCGTCGCGCAGCATCCGCCGCTGCTCGAGGTTGCGCGGCGCCACCCAGCCGGCCGCGCCACCGCCCGCGCCGTGGAAGAAGAAGATCAGCCCCACCGGATCGGGCGGGGCGTGGAAGAACACCTGCCGGCCATCGACCGCGCGCTCGGCCGGGCGCCAGGCCGGCGCCGCGCGGTACGTGGCCGTGAAGACGAGCCGGCCCGTCGTGACCATGAACGTCGTGTGCCGCGCCCGCGCGTCCGCCAACCGGTCCGCGTCCCCCGCCCAGCGGTCGAACACCTGGCCTTCCGGGTCCGGGTCGGCCCAGATGTGCACGACGTCACGGTCGCCGTAGCGCTCGGTGGTCCCGAACTGCTCGCTCTTGCCCCGGCTGCCGTTGACGACGGCGACCTGAGCCGCATACGCCATCCGCGTCGGCTCGGGCGTCGGTGCGGGCAGCGGCGCCGGCCACTGACGCTCGGCGAAGTCGAGCACCGCTTCGGCCGCGCGCGCCGAGAGGCCGTGCCCCGCCCAGCCGGATGTCAGACGCTCGGCCACACATGGCCAGGCCCGATCGAGATCGGCCGGCAGCGCGGGGGGCAACCCGGCCGCCGGGTCGCGCGCCACCCAGCCGTCCGGGTCGACGAGCCCGGCGGTCTGGACCGCCTTGAAGACGTCGACGCTGTCCTGGGCCGTGAAGCCAGCGCACGGCCAGAAGCTGCGCGGGAAGATCGGCCATGGTTCGAGTGTCTCGATCTCGGCCGCGACGCCTGCCGCGACGAGGCCGGCCCGGCGGGCCTCGGCCGCGGCGTTCAAGGCGGCGTCGTCGCGTGCCGACAGCACGAACAGCGTCGGCAGCGCCTCCGCCGCGGGGCTCGCGTCGCCCGCGCTGCCGACGAGCACCGCGGCCCGCGCCCACACCGACGACAGCGGCATGAACGCGTGCGCCGCGAGCGCCGCGAAGTCCCCGCCCTGGCCGATGCCGAGGAACACGAGCGGCCCGGCGATGCCGGCCGCGTGCAGGCCGGCCCGCACGCGCCGCAGGTCGGGGTTGGCGCCGAGATCGGCGTGCGCCGTGTCCCAACGCCCGGCCGCGCGGTCGGTGCTCTCGACCACGACGAGGCCGTGCCCGCGGGCCGCCGCCTGCCGGACCAGCGCCCACGCCTCGGCCGACGCGCGCCAGGACGCCGCCCCTTCGCCCGCGTCGTGCAAGAGCACCAGCGTGCCCGCGGTGACGGCCCCGACCCGGCGCGGCGCGAGGACGTGGACGGTCGAGCCCTCGACCGGGACGGGGTCGAGCGCCCACAGCGGCGCGGCCGCGAAGGTGGCGGTCACCGTCACGTCGTGGTCCGGCATCGCGAAGGCGAGGTGCGCCCGCCCACGGTCCGCGGCCCTCACCGCCGCCGGCAGGTCCCCTTCCCAGCGCCGGAACACCCGCTGGTCCGACACCCGGAACGGCTCGACGTGCACCGCGGCGCCCCGCTGGAACGCGCCGGCCCCGCTGCCGCCGACGACCGTGAGGCGAACGGGGGGTTGGGCGAGGGCGTGGGGCGGGAGGGGGTCGCGGACCGCCGCCCCCGCGATCGCCGCCGCGGCGATCGCGGCAGAGAGCAAGGTGGAGGGGCGGCGGAGGGTCGCAGGTCGTCCGCCGGGCCTGGGCCCCCGCCAACGTTCGCTCGACATGCCCACGGGCGCACCCATGCCGACAGCCTACACCACGTCTGCCAACCAGGCAACCTCTGGTCCGAACGTTGTCCGATTTCCGTTGACGCCCCGCCGTCGCGGGGCGTACCATGGGAGGCAAGGCCGTCGTGAACGGCTCGTGAGTCACCGGAGGGCGATATGTCACACGCAAGGACACGCATGTTGCGCCTGGCCAGGGGGATGGCCTGCATCGGGCTGGGTCTGATGGCGTCGCCGGCGATGTCGCAGGACCTTCCCGAGCCGGAGCCGATGGCAGATGCCGTCGGCATGTGGGGCGATGTCAACCGCGCCCCGGGCTGCAAGGGGATCGTGGTGACGGACTGGGACCGCGACGGGCGGCGCGAGGTGCTGGTGGGCCACGACGCGCTCGTCGTCGCGGTGCGGCATCGCGAGCACTACCGGTTCGACCAGCGCTGGGCGGTTCCCCTGGGCGGGACGTCGGGCAGCTTCGGCTGCAGCGGTGCCGGGGCGTGGGGGCTGCGCGAGCTCGACGGCGATCCCGACGACGAGATGTGGATCCTGCGCCCCGACGGCGCGCTGCTGTCCTACGACCCCTTCGGCCACACGCCCACCGCGCTTGGCCGCCTGGCGCTGGGAGCCGGGGACGAGATCCTCCGGGCCATGATGACCGACGACCCGTCGACCGGCGCGCCGGAGCTGCTGGCCCTCGTCCGGGTCTCCGGGCAGCCCAAGCTGCGCGCCTACACCGTCCCGAGCCTGAGCGAGACCTGGCAGTACGAGCTGTCGTCGGGCAGCGCCTGGAGCGTCAACCAGATGGTCGTGGGGCAGGTCGACGCCGACCCCGGCCCGGAGATCGTGCTCAACACCGGCGTCGTCATCGACCGCGCCCGCGCGCTCGAGCAGTGGGCGTACAACGCGGGCTTCGGGAAGATGGTCACCGCCGACATCGACGGCGACGGGCGCGACGAGATCATCGGCGCCCAGAACGGCTTCATCACCGCCTACGACATCGACGGGCGATCGCCCGCGTGGCAGATCCAACACGAGCGCGCCGTCGACGCCATGACCACCGGCGACCTGACCGGCGACGGGAACCCCGAGCTGATCGTCGGGCAGGACCAATGGGGCGACCTGGCCGTCTACGACCTGGCGACCCACACGTCGCTGTGGACGGTCGACAACGCCGAGCACGGCGTCAGCGGCATCGGCGTCGGCGACGCCGACGACGACGGGCGGCCCGATCTCATCTGGGGCTCGGGATGGACCTCGACCGGCGCCGATCACCTGTACCTGGCGCCCGCCGGCGACCGGAGCTTCGCGTTCGCGTTTCCCGATTACGACGGACCGTACCGCGCCGTCCCGCTGCAGCTCGACGCCGACGACGCGCTCGAGCTCGTGATCTTCACGGCGTCGACCAACAGCGGCTACGACGGCGGCACGTACCTGATCGTCGACGCCGCGTCGGGCCTGGAGGAGGTCGACCTGCGGCTGAACGTCGACTTCAAGACCAACGGGTTCGACCGCACCATCCCGTATCCCTTGCTGGCCAACGTCGACGGCGACCCGTTCGACGAGCTCATCCTTGGCTTCGGCAACGACATGTACGTGTTGGACCAGGGTGGCCTGCGGTTGGCCAAGAACAGCTTCTCCACCCCGGTGATCCCGGAATGGGTCGGCGACGTCGACGGCGACGGGGCGCTCGACCTCGTGTCGCGCAGCCAGGACCGCGTCAACACGCACCAGCTCGACACGCTCGAGTACACCTGGCAGAGCATCGCCATGCCCGCCGGCGTCAAGGGCGTGGCGGTGGGCGACGTCGACGACGACGGCCGCAAGGACATCGTGTTCCACGGCGCCGACAGCTACCTGCAGGCGTATGACGGCCAGACCCACAAGCTGAAGTGGCAGACGCCGCCCGACCACCGGGTGGACGCCGTGGCGGTGGGCGATGCCGACGGCGCCGGTGGCCCCGAGATCGCCGTGATCGAAGACGGCTGGCTGATGTTCTACGACGGCACGACCCAGGCGCTGATCACCAAGACGCTCGAGCTGCCTGGCAGCGACTTCTTTGGCGCCGCGGGGGGCGACCTGGACTTCGCGATGCTCGGCGAACACCCGCGGCCGCAGCTCATCGTCACGACGCGGCAAGCCGTATGGCTGCTGCGGCAGCCGATGGACCCTGCCCCGGGCCAGCGCATCGTGCTCGACAACCCCAGCGTGGTGTGGGCCGACACGGACGGCGATCACCACCTGGACCTGGTCGTCGGGAGCGACATCGGCGTTGCGCGCTATCGCATGCGCGACGCCTTTCCGGATCGCGTGCCGCCCATGGCCCGCGCGTTGGTGCCGGCTCGCGGGACCGACCTCGTCAGCCGCAACGCGTTCGCCGAGGCCAGCTTCAACGAGGCCATGGACGAGGCCTCGATCACGGCGGACCATGCCGCGCTGCGGGCTGGCGACGAGCCCCTGCCGGCACGGCTGACCTACGACCCCCAAACCCGCGTCTTGCGCCTCTCCCCCGAGGGCATGCTGCCGCCCGATGCCGACATCACGGTGTGGCTCGGCCCGGGGCTGCGCGACGTCGCGGGCAACGGGCTCGACGGCAACGTCGACGGGGTCGGCGGCGAGCCCGACGACGCGTTCCGTTGGACCTTCAGGACGGGCCGCGGCGTCGACACCATCGGCCCCCGGATCACCGCGCTGAGCGCGTCGCCCGATCCGGTGTGGGCCGGCATGCCGGTCGAGCTGCGTGCGACCGCGGACGACACCGACCCGGCCGCCAGCTCGGTCGTGCGCGGGGCCGAGTACTTCACGGCTGCGCTGGGCGCGCCCGGCACGGGCGTGCCTTTCGCCGCGGACGACAAGCGGTTCGACGGCCGCATCGAGGCGATGAGCGCCGCCGTCCCGACCGACGGGGCGAGCGGGACGCTCGTGGTCCACGTGCGTGCTGCCGACACCGTCGGCAACTGGGGGCCGTCGCGCGCCGTCACGCTCACGGTCCAGCCTGAGGACGCAGGCAACTGGCCGACCTTCGGCCACGATCCCGGCCACAGCGGCTTCAGCCCGTCCCAGCCCACGGTTCCGGGCTACGTGTTGGCGTGGGAGAAGGACGTGGGCTCGGAGATGGGTGCGCCCGGCCGCGCGATCGGGCCGGTGGCCGTGGCCAACGGCCTGGCGGTGGTCAACGTCGGCTACTTCTTCGGCAACGGCGGCATCCTCGCGCTGCGGGCGGCCGATGGGGCGGAGCGCTGGCGGCGCGCGTTCGTCGAGAAGCACTCCATCAACCCGGCGACCATCGCGTACGGCACCGTGTACTTCCAGCAAGGCAACCACAGCTCCGACACGCACCTGTTCGCGCTGAACGCGTTGACCGGGGAGGAACGGTGGCGTGCGCCGTTCGGCGCGCAATGGGAGGAGTACTACGCCCCGACCGTCGCCGACGGCAAGGTGTTGATCAACGGCGGCGGCTACGGCGGCATGTACGGGTTCGATGCGTTCACCGGCCGCCAGCTGTGGTTCGCCCCACACGCCCAGTACGACCAGTGGACGCCCGCCTACAGCCAGGGCACGGTCTACTCGTGGGTGGCCGGCGCGTTCGCGGCGTGGGACCCGAAGTACGGGACGTCAAAGTGGTCGATCGATCTGGGATGGGACTGGGCCGGCTACGACATGGACCGTGCCGCGGCCGTGAGCGATGGCATGGCCTACGTCACCGCGCGCGCCCCCACCGGCGGCGACCTCATCGCCGTCGACCTCGCCACGCGCCTGCCCAAGTGGCGGCTGAACGGCCGCTATACCGGCACGCCGGCCGTCGCAGAAGGGACCGTGTACGCGCTCGACGGCGACACGCTGCGCGCCATCGACGCCGACACGCACGCGGTCCGGTGGTCGTTCACGGCGGCGGAGGACCTGGTCGGCGCGCCGATCGCGACCGCCGGGAACGTCTACGCGGCCACGCCTGCCCGGACGTGGGTGCTCGACCGCGTCACGGGCGGGCGGGTGGCCACGCTGCCGCGCGGCGGCTGGCTGACGGTGGCCAACCGGCAGCTCTACATCGCCCAACCCGACGGGCGGCTGGCCGTCTATCGCGAAGGCATCACGCCGCCGGAGCGCCCGGACGGGCGCCGCCTGATCCTGCCATGGGCGGGGGGAGGCGCGTCACGCTGACCGTCACGCTGACCGTCGCGCGGACCACCACCGCTGCGTCAACAGCGCCGCCGGCCCCACGGTGAACAGCGCGTAGTACGGCGCGTGGATCACGTGGTTGAGGCGCAGGACGTGCTCCATCAGCGCCACGAGGAACACGACCAGGATCTGCGGCCGCATGCCCCTCACCGTGGTCGGCGGATCGGTGACCATGAACAACGTGAAGAGCTGGTACATCGGGCCGGTGATCGGCGCCACCTCCGCCAGGAACGCGTGCCCCGTCTGGAAGCTGCGCACCGCGCTCAGGCCGATGAACGACGCCGCGTAGGTGGCCGAGATGTGCAGCCGGCGCAGCCGGTAGAGCACCATGAGCCCCACCATCCAGATCGGGACCATCAGCAACAGCCGGTTGTCCCACTGGATGCTGAGCGTCGCGACCGTGGGGTGGGCGAAGATCAGCATCATCACGATGCCGAAGTTCGACGGGTTCCACACGTGCCGCCCGCCGGCCTGCAGCACGTACTTCGAGAGGATCGAGATGATCGCGCACAGGGCATAGGGCCAGAAGAACGGCGAACGCACGAGGATCCCGACGCTGATGCCCGTGATGTACGCGCTGGCCATGTGCGGCCACGTGCCCCGCGTCAGCCGCGACAGCAGCGCCTCGGTGCCGATGGCCGACGCGATGGCCAGCCCCGTCTTCCACGGGCTCTCCAGCATGCCGGTGGTCCAGTTGCCGGCGACGAGGATCAGCGTGATCAGCATCGGCGCCAGGTAGCGCTGGTCGAACCCGCGGCGCGGCCCCGCGTCCGGCGGGGCGGTGGCGATGGGGATGCCGGGGCCGGCGGGTTGGGTGGCGGGTTGTGAGATCGACATGGGGATCCTCCGTGCGGGCCGGCCCGGTCAGCGGGCCAGGCCGACGGCGGCCCGACCCTCGACGATGCGATGAACCTGGCGCAAGGCCGGACTCGCCAGCGTCTCCTCCACGCCCGAGGGCCAGCGCACGACCACCCGCTCGACCGCCGCGGCACGCCCCAGCCCGAAGTGCAGCCGGCGCTGGTTCTGCGCGCAGAAGCCGCTGGCGCTGACCACCTCCTGGAGCTGCGTCTGCCCGTCCCACGTGACGCGCACCTGGGCGCCGACGGCGCCGCGGTTGCCGCCGGCGCCCTCGAGCTCGAACGCGATCCAGCCGTTGTCGGGGTCGACGGTGTTGCGGTAGAGCAGGAGCGGGCCGCGCTGGTGGGCCACGACCGCGTCGAGGACGCCGCGGTTCCAGAAGTCCGCCAGCGCCACCGCCCGGCCGTCGTACGTCTCGGTCACGCCGACCACCTGCGCCACGTCGGTGAACTGGCCGGCGCCGTCGTTGACCCACACCCGCTTCGACTGGTAGCCCGCCAGGCTGGTGTCGCCCATCGGCGGCCAGTTGGCCGCGTCGGCGATGATGCGGGAGTTGCCGCCCGAGATCTTGCTGTAGTCGTACCAGTACGACCGCTCGCGGCTGGCCGACACGTAGCCGTTCGTCAGGAAGAGGTCCTGGAAGCCGTCGTTGTTGAGGTCCCCGAACTGCGCGCCGAAGCTCCAGCCGCCGAGCTCCACGCCCACGCTCTGGGCGAGGTTGTCGTACACCGGCCGGTCCGGGGCGAAGTCGTCGCGCGGCACCCAGAGGTTGTTGCCCTGGACGAGCACGCCCTCCTCGGTGATGTTCGTGATGTAGATCGCCGGCCGCGCCTGGTTGAAGATATCGCCGAACGAGACGTTCATCCCGCTCTTCGGGCGCACCGCCAGGCCCGCGGCCTCGCCGACCTCGCGGAAGCGGCCACCTTCGTTGAGGAAGTACTCCGAGACCCCGTAGTCGTTGGCGATGACGATGTCGGGATAGCCCGTGCCGCGCAGGTCCGCCGCGGCCGCCGCGAGCGCCCAGCGCCGGCTCGACAGCCCCACCGACTCGGCCACGTCGGCGAACCGGCCGTCGCCGAGGTTGCGGAAGAGGTGCTTGCGCCCGCCGTTCTGGGCGTACTCGAAGCTCTCGGGCATGATCGCCGTGGTCTCGAGGTGCCACAGGTCGACGCGCTCGTCGTAGTAGCCGCCGAGGAAGAGGTCGAGACGGCCGTCCCGGTCGAAGTCCAGCCACACGGCGCTGGTGGCGTTGACCCAGTCGGGCAGCCCCGCGCCGTCGGTGACGCGCGTGAAGCCCCGGCCGGCGTCGTTGTGGAACAGCTCGGGGCGGCCCCACTTGTTGACGAACAGGTCCTCGAAGCCGTCGTCGTCGTAGTCGCCCCACAACGCGCCGGTGGCCACGCCCGTGCCCGGCGCGTTGACGTCCGCCACGCCCATGGCGCCCGCCACGTCCTCGAAGCGGCCGGTCCCGAGGTTGCGGTACAGCCGCGACCGGCCGCCCTCGCGGCTGTCGGTGGCGTAGAAGTCCGCCCACCCGTCGCGGTCGAAGTCCGAGACGGCGACGGCGGCGCCCATCGACGCCATCTGCGGCATGATGTGCGCCAGGCGCGCGTCGAACGTCGGCGCCGAATGCACGAAGTCGATCCCGCTCGCCTTGGCGACCTCCTCGAAGTGGAAGCCATAGGCGTTCAGCGCCGCCGCGGGCGCGTCGACCCCCGCCGGCAGCTCGGCGCGCCGATCGGCGCGCCGCGAGAGCACCGCGGCGGTCGCGACGAGGCCCACCAGGGCCGCTGGCAGGACCCATCGGAATCGGTTGCGGGACGGCGGAGGCGTGGTCTGCATGCTTACCCGGTGCGGCCGTGTCGCCGAGCCGTGAGCCGGCCGGCGCCGGGTATTCTAACGCATCCGGCGGACGCCGGCCAGGGCGGCGGCCCCGCCACGCCGGACCATGGAGAAACGCAGCGGCCGGGGGCGCTCGCACCCCCGGCCGCTGGTACCGCGGGAGGACTCTAGATCAGCCGGCGGCGGCCTTCGCCTTGGGCGCTGCCGGCACGCGGGCGCAGCTGCACGTGCCCGTGAGGTGGCGCTCGTCGGCCGGCGGGTACATGTGGAGGATCATCGCCACCACCATCGGCAGGAACACGATGGCGTTGTAGAAGAGGTGCAGCTCCGGCCGCGGGATCCACAGCTGGAGGATGCTGGTGTACACCTTGGCGCCCCAGAACGGGTGCCCGACGATGGCCTGGAGCTGGAGGATGCTGTGCTCGACCAGGTGCCAGCCCTGGATCACCAGCGACACCGTCCACCAGAAGCGCGCGCGCCCCAGGAAGCCCGGCCGCAGCATCACCAGCCCGGCGAACATGAACGCCGCGTAGCCCCAGTGCATGATCTCGGTGGACACCAGCCACGGCTGCCACAGCCCGAGCATGCCCAGCGCCTGCGGCCGGGGCCAGCCCAGGACCCAGATCTGGTAGGCCTGGAAGAGGTGCTCGGCCCAGTGCAGGAGCACGATCGCCCCGTAGAGCCAGAGCGCGGGCTCGTGCCAGCGCCCGTTGAGCCGGACCATCAAGGGCTCTGGGGCGGTCGGGTGGGCCTGGGTCAAAGTCGTCATGGTTGCGCCTCGCGGATGGGTGGCTCGAACGGCGCCCGCGCCGTACGGGCGTCGGATTCTGGCGGATCGGGCGACACCGGGCCAACGGTCCCCTCGACCGAGGGGCGCAGCGGTGCCAACCCATCCTCCATGATACGCCGCGAGGCCGTCGCCGCTCAATCGGGGAAAACCCTGGGCTATGGTCGGGGTATTCCCCCATCGCGCACCGTCGAACCCTCAGTCTTCGAGCTCGACCAGGCCTTCCTTGATCGCCACGCGGATCAAGTTGACGAGGTTGTCGACCTCGAGCTTGGCCATGAGGTTGGTGCGATGGTGCTCCACCGTCTTGACGCTGATGTGCAGCGCGTGCGCGATGGCCCGGTTGGTGTGGCCCTGGGCGATGAGGTGGAGCACCTCGCGCTCGCGCAGCGTCAGCGCCTCGGCGCCGCCGCGCCGCGGGCCCGGTGCATCGGCCGGCGTGGCCAGCGGCTCGCGCCACGCGGCCTCGGTCACCGACGACCCGATGAAGGTGGCCCCCTGGCTGGCCGCCCGAATGGCGAGGACGAGCTCGGTGCCGTCGGCGCCCTTGAGCACGTAGCCGTGCGCCCCCGCCGACAGGCACTGCCGCACCGTCGCCTCGTCGGCGTACATCGACAGCACCACCACCCGCGTGCCGAGCCCGAGCGCCACCACGCGCTCGACCACCGCCATGCCGTTCAGGCCCGGCATGGCGATGTCGGTGACGATGACGTCCGGCCGGAGCGTCGCCACGGCGTCCACCGCGGCGAACCCGTCCGCCGCCTCGCCGACGACCTCGATGTCGCCTGCGCGCGCCAGGAGGCCGTTGACGCCCACGCGGATGAGCGGGTGGTCGTCGGCCACCACCACCCGGATCACGGCGCGATCTTCCGTGGCACGCGGGCCGAGACGCGCGTGCCGGAGCCGTCGCCCGACTCGATCTCCATCCGGCCGCCCACCAGCTCCAGGCGCTCGCGCATGCCGGCCAGCCCGATGCCGCTCGTCGTGCGCCGCTGGCCGACGTCGCGCACGTGGAAGCCGCAGCCGTCGTCCGTCACCGTCAGGCACACCTCGTCCGCGTCGGCTTCGAGGGTCACCCCCACGTGGCTGGCTTCGGCGTGGCGGGCCACGTTGGTCAGGGCCTCCTGCAGGAAGCGGTAGAGGCACAGCGCCTGGGTGTCGCCGATGCCCGGGACCGCGCCGCCGGCGTAGTCCAGCGACAGCTGCACCCGCCCGGCATACCCGCGGCAAAAGCCCTCGAGCGCCGCGTCGAGGCCGAGGGTGTCGAGGGCCGGCGGCCGCAGGTCGTGCGCCAGGCCGCGCAGCCGCTCGCGGGTGGTGTTGACGAGGTCGATGACGTCGGACAGGTCGTCGACCAGCGCCGGCGCCGCCTCGATGGCCTCGCCGCGCAGGAGCTCCAGGCCGATCTTGAGCGCGGTGAGGGCCTGCCCCGCCTCGTCGTGCAGCTCGCCCGACAGCCGGCGGCGCTCCTCTTCCTGGGCCGAGAGGACGCGCTGGGCCAGCCGCCGCCGCTGTTCGGCGAGGTGCTCGATGGCCGCTTCGGCGCGCTTCATCGCCGTGATGTCGTGGGCGAAGACCCGCGCAAGGGCGCCTTCCGGGGGCTGGCAGATCTTGAGCTCGAACACGGCGTCCCCCACCCGCGCCTCGCGTGTGAAGATCACGCGCTCGCCGGCGTGGAACGCGCCGATGCAGTCCGTGATCCCGCAGAGGAGGGGGTGGGCGAAGCCGAGGGTCTCGAGGTCGGGGAAGCGGTTGCGCGCGATCGGGTTGAGGTACGTCACCTGCCCGTGCAGGTCGGTCTCGATCACGAGGTTGGGGTTTTGTTCCGGGAAGCTCGCCAGCCGCCGCAGCTCGGCATGGCGCGACTCGAGCGCGCCGAGGTCGGAGCGCAGCCGGTCCACCTCGGCGCGCAAGGCGCGCGGGTCGAGGTCGAGGTCGGGCGGCGCGGCTGCGACGCGCTCCGGCGGCACCGTGGACTTCATAAGAGGAGGGTCTTCGACACGCAGGTGCTAACTCCGACGAACCGTGGCCTCAGCCCTGAAGATGGCGATCAAGAACAGGGCCGTCAGGCCGAGGCTTGCGATTCCTGCCATGTCTTCGATGTAGGGTCGGATCGCGATGCCAAGCTGCACAGAGAGCGCGCACAAGGCGATCGCTGCCCAACGGAAACGTCGAATCAAGTCGAGCACTCTGGTCCTCCTTCGTCGGACTCAGCCTGGCTTTCCGCGACGTCAGTCCTCCTTCGGCAAACACCCGGCCGCGAGAACGATCTGAACACCCGCGTCACATTATACGGGTATCCGCCGCGTTCCCCAGGGTCGGTCCAGGGTATTCCCCGATTGACCGCCCGGCACCGGCCGTCGATAATGCAAGAATGCACGCCGCCCGCCACCGTTCCGACCATCCCGCCGCCCCCGGCCGCCGCCCGGCGCGCCCGTGGCGCGGCGCCCGGCGCGCCAGCGGGATGCTGCTGGGCGCGCTGTGGCTGGCGTTCCTCGCGGCCCCGGCGCAGGCGCACGGCGGCCTGCACACCCGCCAGATCGACGGCGCGGAGGTGGGCCCCTATCGCGTCAGCGTCTGGACCGGCCCCAACGTGCTCCGACCCGGCGCGGTCCTGATCGAAGCGCTGGTGGCGGACCCTGCCACCGATGCGCCCGCCGAGGGCGTCGCCGTGCGCTACACCGTCGCACCCGCGGGCAGCCTCGAGGCGATGGCGCTCGAGCTGTCCGCCGAGCCCATCGTCGCCCCGTCGGAACGCGACCGCGAAGAGCTGCTGCACATCGCGATCGGCAACCTCACGACCCCCGGCGACTACCGCGTCACGGTCCACGTGTCCGACGCCGACGGCTTCGCCGGCACCGTGGGCTTCGACGTCGAGGTCCTGCACGACAACCCGGCGTTCCGCATCGTCCTCAACGTCCTCGTCGTCCTGACCGTGCTCATCGCCGCGGCGTTCATCTGGCACACGCTGCGGCGAGCCCACGAGATCATGCGGCCGTAACCGGCCGCACCGCCACCGCTGCCCACCCGTCGCGCGCCGCCGCCCATGCCGCTCCGATCGGCGCCGGCAACGCCCCGCCGACGGCATCCTCCGCCAGCACCGCCGCCGTCGCGGGGTCGCAGCGGAGCTCGACGCGGAAGTCGGCCGCCGAGCGGCCGGCGCGCGCCACCCGCGCCCGCAGGTCGTCCAGCCCGCGCGCGGCCGCCAGCGCCTCGCCTGCGACGGTCCCCGACGTGCCGAACACGGCCGCGCCGTCCGCCGTGTCCGCCCGGCCGTCGAGGAGGCGGCAGAGGCGGTAGGCCCACCGCACCGGTCCTGCCGCGTCGGCCGCCGCGGCTGGCGCGGCTTCCCCTTTCCCGCCCGCGCCGACGTCGTCCCCGTCGACCCAGGCCCGCACGCTGAGCGCGAAATCCGCCGCGTGGCCCTCCGCCGCGCCGAAGAAGCGGTGGACGTCGGTGAAGTCGCGCGTCAGGCGCGCGGGCGGGAGGTCGCGAAGGATCTTGCGGCCGTACCCCTTGCGCATGAGCCGGTCGTCGAGGATGGCGACCACGCCGCGGTCCGTGGCGCGGCGGATCAGGCGCCCAAAGCCCTGCTTGAGCGTGAGGGTCATGAGCGGCAGCATGTACGTCCCGAAGCTGTCGCCGTCCGCGGCGTCGATGGCCGCCATCCGCGCCTGGTGGACCGGGTCGTTCGGCGACGGGAACGGCAGCTTGTCGAGCACGACGAGGCTGAGGTCGTCGCCCGGGATGTCGACGCCCTCCCAGAACGATCGGGTGGCCAGGAGCACGCTGTGCGGCGTGTCGCGGAACCACGCGAGCAGGGCGTCGCGCGGCGCATCCCCCTGGCCCCGCAGCGGCCACGGCAGCATGCCGGCGGCGTCGACGTGCGCCCGCGCCTGCTGCAGACCGTCCCAGCTCGTGAACAGGCACAGCGCCCGCCCGCGGCTGACCTCGAGCAGGCGCACGATCTCGGCCGCCACGGCCGCGTAGTAGGCCTCGCGGGCATCCCAGCGGTAGGCCGGGAGCGGCGGCTGGTAGAGCAGCGCCTGGCGGGGGTAGTCGAACACCGGCGGCGCCACGAGCTCGACGCCGGCCTCGGCCAGCCCGCAGCGCTCCTTGAAGTGCTCGAACCCCCCGCCGGCCGCCAGCGTGGCGCTGGTGCAGATCACCGTCCGCCGCGGGGCCTCGAAGAGGTGCTCCGCCAGCTGAGCGCCCGGGGCGATCGGCGCCGCGTGGAGCGCCAGGCGCACGTGCCGCCGCCCGAAGACCGGCTCGGCGTAGCGCACCACGCTGTCGTCGTGCCGGGCCGTGGCCAGGGCCAGGTATTTGTCGGCCAGGCTGCCGAGGTTGCCGACCGCCTGCTCGTACATGCGGGCCTGCACCCGGTCCGGCCCGCCGTCGGAGCCGGCCGCGGCCTCGGGCGCGCCGCCGTCACCGCCCGCGGCGCGCGCCTCCGCCAGCCATGCCGGCCCCACCGACCCCGCCTGCGCGGTGCGGGCCGCGTACGGGTCGCGGGCTTCCAACGCTTGCGCCAGCTCCCTGAGCCGCAGGCCGAGGGCACGCAGCCGCGGCAGCTCGTCGGCGATCCGGACGGCGCCGGGCAGCCGGCCGGCAGACCCATGCCGCCCCGCGAGCTCGTCGAACGCCACCCGGCTGTCGAACCGCAGCGACTCGAGGACGTCGTCCTCGACGTGGTCGCGGTAGACCTTGCGGGCCAGGAGCGCGACGATCGCGTGGTCCGTCAGCTCGACCTCGAGCACCGCCGTGGCGGTGTCGACCAGATGGTGCGCCTCGTCGATGACGTAGACCGGCGCCGGCGGCAGGATGCGCTCGCCCATCGATTCGAGGTGGAGCGCGCTGAGCAACAGGTGGTGGTTGGTGATCAGCACGTCGGCCGTCGCCGCGCGGTCGCGCATCCGGTTGACCCAGCAGTCGTCCAGCGCGTAGGCGCAGTCTTGGTGCAGGCAATCGTCGGCGAAGCTCACCACGCGCGGGCGCAGGTCCGGTCCGAGCAGCACCGGCAGCTCGTCCACGTCGCCGCTGTCGGTGCCGCCCAGCCATGCGCGAACGGCCTGCACCGGCTCGGCATCGGGGTCATGCGGGCCGAGGAGGCTCTGGGCCTGCAGCTCGCGGTCCCACTTCCAGTTGCAGACGTAGTTGCTCCGACCCTTGACGACGACCGCGTCGACCTCCCGCCCGATGGCGCGCGCAGCCAGCGGCACGTCCTTGGTGTACAGCTGGTGCTGCAGCGACTTGTTGGCCGTGGCCACGATCACCCTGCGGCCGCTGAGCAGCGCCGGCACGAGGTAGGCCAGCGACTTCCCGGTGCCGGTCGGGGCCTCGATCAAGGCCGTCGTGACCGCCTCGAGCGCGCGCCACACGGCGGCCGCCATCTGGCCTTGGCTCGGGCGCGGCTCGAAGCCCGCCAGATGGCGCCGCAGCGCGCCGTTCGGGCCGAACAGACGGTCGAGGTCTGGCGGTGAGGTGGGCGATGATTGGGCCATGTATTTTACATAAGAGCGCTTGACAGCCGGCACCGGATATGATAGACTTCTTACGTGATTCTATTCGAATCCGTCGCCATGCCCGCTTCGTGTCCCCCGCACCACCACTTGACCGACCGGCCTGGGTGCTGCCTGTCCCGCAGGTGCCGGCACCGCGTGGGGTTCGCGTCACCGTTTCTCGATCCCTGATCGCCGTTCGGGCCGCCGCCCCCCGTCGGGGATGGCCGTCCGACGCGTTTGCCTGACCGCTAGTTGGCCACGCGCCGCATCTCGGCGCACCATCGACAACGTGGAGTCGACGCACGGTGCGAGCCGGCTTCACAGGAGGGGGAGTCGTGTGTTGAGGTTCATGGAGGGGGACGCAGCACCGGAGGAGTGCCCGGACGGCCTGAAGGACCATTTGCTGGAAGTGGCGCGCACCAGGGGAGAGGTGACCCGCCACGATCTCCTGGCCGCCTGGCCCGAGGCCGAGGACGCGCCGGAGGCGCTGGCCGACCTCGTGGCGGCCCTGGACGCGGCCGGCGTCGAGCTCGACACGGGGATCGAGCCGCCCGTCCATCTCCAGCATCACTTCTTCGACCTGACCGGCATCGAGTCGGACGACACCGTCAGCCTGTACCTGCGGGAGGTCGGCAACATCCCGCTGCTGACGGCGGAGCAAGAGGTCGACCTGGCGCGGCGCATCGAGCGGGGGCGCGATGCCTGCCACGCGCTTTCGAACGGCGTGGCGCCGCGCGAGCTGAGCCACGTCATGTCCAGCGTGGCCGACGGCGAGGCGGCGCGCCATCACCTGACCAAGGCGAACAGCCGGCTCGTCATCGCCATGGCCAAGAAGTACATGAACCAGGGCGTGCCGTTCCTCGACCTCATCCAGGAGGGCAACCTCGGCCTGATGAAGGCCGTGGAGAAGTTCGACTGGCGACGGGGCTACAAGTTCAGCACGTACGCCACGTGGTGGGTGCGGCAGGCCATCACCCGTGCCATCGCCGATCAGGGGCGCACGATCCGCGTGCCGGTGCACATGAGCGACCGGATCCGGCGCCTCTTCCAGGTCAGCCGGCAACTCGAGCAGATGCTCGGCCGCGAGCCGACCCTCGAGGAGATCTCGGTCGAGCTCGGCATGCCGAACGCCAAGGTCCAGTGGATGATGCGCATCGCGCGCGCGCCGCTCTCGCTCGAGAAGCCCGTCGGCGACGACCGCGACTCCGAGCTCGGGGACTTCATCGAGGATGACGAGTTCCCGGCCCCGCCGGAAGCCGCGGCCTACGAGCTGCTGTGCGACGAGGTCGAGACCTTGCTGACGGCGCTGCCGCCGCGCGAGGCCCGCGTGCTCGAGCTGCGGTTCGGCCTGCTCGACGGCCGCACGCACACGCTCAAGGAGGTCGGCGAGAAGTTCGGCGTGACGCGCGAGCGCATCCGCCAGATCGAGACCGAGGCGCTCGAAAGGTTGCGCCTGCTGGGCCGCGCCAGCCGGCTGCGCGAGTTCCTCGAGGTGGACTGATCGGGAACGGGCCGAACACGATTCCTTCAAGGGAGGAGGAGGGAAGCAGGCGGCCCGCAGGCCGCCTGCTTCTTTCCCCGCCACGGCCCCACGTGGTTGAGAGGAGAGCGCATGCCGCCGGACCCTGACACCCCGGCCGACGCGGACGGACCGCCGGAACCCCGCCCGCCGTCGGCGTCGGCCACCGAGACCGTCAACATCGTCTTCCCGGGAGACACGAACCCGCTCGGCACCATCTTCGGCGGGCGGGTGATGCAGTTCATCGACCAGGTGGCCGCCATGGCCGCGCAGCGGCATTGCCGCCGGATCGTCGTGACCGTGTCGATGGATGCCCTTGAGTTCAAGGCCCCCATCAACATCGGCGAGTACGCGGTGGTGCGGGCCGTCGTCAACCGTGCCTGGCGCAGCTCGATGGAGGTCGAGGTCACGGTGGACGCGGAGCACCCGCTGACCGGCGAGCGGCGGCGGTCGGCCGAAGCCTTCCTGACGTTCGTCGCGCTCGACGACCGCCACCGGCCGGTGGCCGTGCCGCCGCTGCGCCCCGAGACCGACGCCGAGTGGGCGCGCTACCGCGCGGCCGAGGCGCGCCGCACGGCGCGCCTCGGCCTGCATCCGGCGGCTGCTGCGGGCCGGGTCGATCCGGACACGGCCGGCACCGCCCCCGCCATGCCGGCCGATCCGCATCGCGACGCGGACGAACGAGATCGGCAGGCGCGGATTCGCGAGCGCCACCGATCGGCCGGCGTGCGCCTCGTCGACCCCGACCATACCTGGATCGACCCCGACGTGGTCATCGGCTCCGGCACGGTGATCTGGCCGGGCACGCACCTGCGCGGCACCACGGCCATCGGACGCGACTGCGTCGTCGGCCCCAACACGTGGGTCGCCGACAGCCGGGTGGCCGATCGGGCGCACGTCTGGTACGCGGTGCTCGACCACGCCACCATCGGCGAGGGGTGTGGCGTCGGCCCCTTTGCCCACCTGCGGCCGGGGGCGCACCTCGAAGCCGGCGCGCACGTCGGCAACTTCGGCGAGATCAAGAACGCGACCCTGGGTGCGGGGGCCCGCATGGGCCACTTCGGCTATCTTGGCGATGCCCAGGTCGGCGCCGGCGCCAACATCGGCGCGGGCACCGTCACGTGCAACTACGACGGCACCGCCAAGCACCCCACCGTCATCGGCCGCGGCGCCTTCATCGGCAGCGATACGCTCCTGGTGGCGCCGGTGGTGGTGGGCGAAGGGGCGCGCACCGGGGCCGGCAGCGTCGTGAACCGCGACGTGCCCGCCGGGGCCACGGTCGTCGGCGTGCCCGCGCGCCTGCTGCGCCCGGCCCCGCCCGCCGAGCCGCCGGGCGGCACCGTCGCGCCCGGCGACGGGGACCCGCCCGGCGCCGCCCACGAGGATCTCGACCTTGGACGCGGCTGACCGCTCGGCGCTCGAAGTGCTCGCATGGGCCGCGCTGTCGATCGGCGTCGTGTCGGCTGCCGTGGGCGCGGCGGCCGACACCGCGCTCGACGTGGCCAACCGCGTGCGGCTGCGCGGGATCGCGGAGCGGGCACGGCCGACGCGGCGCGCCGTGCGGCGCCTCATCGACGAGCCCGACCGGGCCTGGCTTGCCGCGCGGACCCTTGTCGTGGCGGGGCTGGTGCTCGCCGGCGCCGGCGGCGGGATCGGGCTCGGCGGGACCGGGCGGCCGCTGGCCCAGACCGTGGTGTTGGTCGGCGCGCTCGCCTTGGCGGTGATCGTCGCCGGCGACCTCCTGCCCCGCGGCTGGGCGGCCCGCCAGCCCGAGACGGCGGCGCTGGTGGTGGCGCCGGCGATCGACGCCGTGGCCCTGATCGTCGCACCGCTGGCCCCTCTGGCGCGCCGGCTGGGCATCGAGCCGCCCGAAGCGCACCACGGCTGGCGAGACGACGAGCTCCGGACGCTGCTCAACGTCGACGACGAGGACGGCCCCATCGAGGCCGACGAAGCCCAGATGATCGTCGGCATCATGGAGCTGGGCGAGACCCAGGCCCACGAGATCATGGTGCCGCGCATCGACATCGTGGCCATTCCCATCACGGCCACGCTCGACGAGGCCCTCGACACGATCATCGCCGCCGGCCACTCGCGCATCCCGGTCTACGGTGAGACCATCGACGACATCCGAGGGCTCCTGTACGCCAAGGACCTGCTCAAGACGCTGCGCAACCGCGACTTCGGGGCCGACATCGCCGGCTTCCTGCGCGAGCCGCGGTTCGTGCCAGAGTCGAAACCGGTCGACGCCCTCCTGGCCGACCTGCAGTCTCACCAGGTGCACATGGCGATCGTCGTCGACGAGTACGGCGGCACCGCCGGCCTGGTGACCATCGAGGACCTCCTCGAGGAGATCGTCGGCGAGATCCAGGACGAGTACGACGTCGAGGAGCCGCGCATGGTTCGGGTGAGCGACGACGAGGCGATCTTCAACGCCGGGCTCAACATCTACGACGTCAACCGGATGATGGGCATCCACCTGCCGACCGACAACGTGAACACGCTCGCCGGGCTGGTCCTCACCGGGCTCGGGCGCGTGCCGGAGCGCGCCGACCGCGTCCGGTTCGACGACGCCGACATCGAGGTGCTGGACCTGCTCGGCCGGCGCGTGCACCGCGTGCGCGTCACCCGGAGGGAGCCCGGGACCGATGCCGGCCCCGAAGCCCCCGGACCGTCCGTGCCCGGGTCGGCGGACGCGTGAGCGCCGCCCCGGCGGCGGCCCCGACGCTGCCGTTGCTGGTCGCACATGCCCGGGCCGCCCGCGCGCAGGCCTACGCGCCGTACTCGCGCTACGCCGTCGGAGCGGCGGTGTTGGCCGACGACGGGCGCGTGTTCGGCGGGTGCAACGTCGAGAACGCCGTCTACGGCGCCACGGTGTGCGCCGAGCGCGTCGCGGTGTGGGCCGCGGTGGCCGCCGGCGCCCGCCGGCTGGTCGCGTTGGCCGTGGTCACGCCCAACGGCGGCACGCCGTGCGGGTGTTGCCGCCAGGTGCTGGCCGAGTTCGGCGACGCGGACCTCGCGGTTGCGGTGGCCGGCCCGGCGGGCCCGTTCGACGTCTGCCGCTTGGGCGAGCTGCTCCCCCGCGCCTGGACGCGCGACGATCCGGGCGCGGGCGCGGCGCCGTCGGATGCGTGACGGTCCCGCCGGGCGGCGAAGCGGGCCGTATCGGTGCCGCGCCCGCGCGTCACGGCCTGCCGCGGCACGCCACGTCCGCCGCGAGATCGAGGTAGCGCCGCCGGATGTCCTCGCCCGTCGGCTCCGCCACACGCGCCGCGCCCCCTCCGGCCAGGGCGGCCAGGAGCGGCCGGTTCGGCGCGGGGCCGACCGCCACGGGCAAGATGGCGACCCCCGCCGCGCGGGCCGCGTCGGCCGCGCGGCGGACCGCGGCGTCGCCGCGCGGCCCGGTCTGGAAGCCATCGGTGAACACGACGAGCATCGGCTGGCGACGGCTGCCATCGGCGGCGAGCACGGCGGCTCCGGCGGCGATGGCGTCGTCGATCGACGTGCCGATCGCCGGCCGGAGCGCGTCGAGCGCGCGCAGCAGCGCCGGCCGCGGCGCGCCGAGCGGCGCGAGCACGGCGATGTCCTGGTCGAAGGCCACCACCGCCGCACGGTGGCGTGTGAGGTCCAGCGTCATCAGGAAGGCGCGCGTGGAGGCCACCGCACCGATGGTCCCGTCGACCGCGGTGCTGGCCGAGCGATCGACCAGGAGCACGACGTCGGCGGCGGGTTCGGTCGGCCAGCACTGCGCGCGTCCGGCGATCGGGAGGTAGGCGCGCACGGCCGGTGCGGCGCTGCACGCCTCCACGACCGTGATCGTGGCGCCGTCGACCAGCCGCAGCGTCGGCGTGACGGTGCGACCCGACGCCAGCTCGGCCCGCACATGGAGCGTGTCCGCCAGCGCGTACGGTCCCGGCCGGGCCGGCCGGATGGCGTGGGTCAGCGTGACGCCGGTGGCGGGCAGGGCGTCGATCCGCCATTCGCGCACGGGGCGCGCGGGCAGCGGCTGCCAGAGGGGGTCGGCCGAGACCACTCCCTCTGGCAGCCTATAGGCGACGTCGAGGGCGCCGATGCGGTCTGCGTTCCCTGCGTTCACCGGGCAGCGTGTGTGGATGCGGAACCGGAGGGCCACCGACTCCATCGGGCATGCCAGCTTGGGCGTGGCGCTGGCATGGACGACGACCTCGCACGCTTCGGAGGTCGGTTGGGCGGCGAGCGGTGCCGGGCCGGCCGCGATGGCGCCGCCCAAGAGGGCGGCGAGGCATGCTGCGCGGCCGGCCGCGGCCGGTGTCATCCCGGCTGCCCGGCGGGCGGTGCGACCGAGCCCGGGGGCGTCGACGTCGGAGGGCTGGGCCACGGACCGACCTTCGTGGGCCCCGGCAACGGCGCCGGCCGCGGCCGGTCGCGTGCCGGGGTGGGCGTCGGCGTCGGACGGAGCCGGATCGGGGCGGGGGGTGCCGGCGGGTCCGGGGACAGCGTCGGCGCCGGAGACGCAGTCGTGGGCGACGCGGCCGCCGG
>QEVT01000033.1 GCA_003576755.1 bacterium
GCCAGCCGCGCGTGCTTCGGCCGCCTGCGCGCAGACGACGCCCGTCGCCTCGTCGACGCGGCCGCCGCGCGCGGCCTCGGCGGCGACGTCGCGCTCGGCGCCGCGCTCGCCGACGTCACGTCGCTCCGCGTGGGCGGGGCCGCGGACGTGCTGGTCCGCGCCCGGAGCATCGACGACCTGGCCGGGTGGTGGCGGCTGGCGCACGCGCTCGCGATCCCGGTGCGGGTGATCGGGCGCGGGACAAACGTGCTGGCCGGCGACGGCGGCTGCCAGGGGCTGGTGATCGTCAACCGCTGCGAGCGGTGGTCCGTCGAGCCGCGCGGCACGGGCGAGGCCGGGCCGGCCGACGCGGCCGAGGTGCGCTGCGAGAGCGGCGTGACCCTCGCGGCCCTGGCGCAGAGCCTGGCACGCGCCGGATGGGCGGGGATCGAGGCGGGCGTCGGCATCCCGGGCAGCGTCGGCGCCGGCGTGGTGACCAACGCCGGGGCGCACGGCTGGGAGATGGCCGACAGCGTGGTCGCGGTCGAGGTCATCGCGCGCGACGGCTCGCTGCAGCGCCTCGCCCCGGCGGCGCTGGGCTTCCGCTACCGGGGCAGCCGCCTCAAGGGCGACACCGAGCACGCCGTCCTCGGCGTGACGCTGCGCGTCGTGCGCGACGCGCCCGCCGCGATCCTCGACCGGATCGCCGCCTACACGGCCCGCCGGCGCGCCACCCAACCCACCGCGCCCAGCGTCGGATCGATGTTCAAGAACCCGGCCGGCGACCACGCCGGTCGGCTGATCGAAGCGGCCGGGCTGAAGGGCGTGGCCGTCGGCGGCGCAGAGGTCTCGCCGGTGCACGCCAACTTCTTCGTCAACCGCGGAGGGGCACGGGCCGCCGATGTGCTGGCGCTGATGCGGCTGGCCCAAGAGCGGGTGCGCGCCCGCTTCGGAATCGCGCTCGAGCCCGAGATCGAGCGGCTGGGGGTGGACGATGTGGTCTAGACGGCGGCGGCGACAGGCCCTGGCCGACCGACACGCGCGGCGCCCCGACACCGGTGGCGCAACGCTGTCGCCGGCGGCGCTGGGCCATGCGCCCGCAGCGCCGAGGGTGCGGCGTACGGCGGGCTGGCGCCAGGGTCTGGGGCTGTCCCGGTTGAAGCGGCATCCGTCGCGGGTCGCCGGCGCGGCCACGGCGGCGGTGGCCGCGCTGCTTGGGCTGCACCTGGCATGGTCCGACCGATGGGTGGTCCACGGGGCCGTGGTCCGCGGCAACCAGCGCGTGCCGGCGGAGACGATCTACGCGGTGAGCGGGCTGGACGCGGGGCGCGTCTTCGCCGTCGACCTCGCGGCCGCCGTACGGCGCATCGAGACGCTCGAGGACGTGCGCCGGGCCGAGGTCGGGGTGGCGATGCCCGACCGTGCCTGGATCCGGGTCGAGGAGACCGCGGCCGTGCTGCGCTGGGACATTCCCGGCGCACGCCTCGGCATCGACGAGAACGGGCGGGCCATCCCCCTGGACGGCGTGGACGCATCCCTCGTCCACGTGCGCGACGAGTCGTCGCGGATCCGGGCGCCGGGCGACCGCCTCCCCCCGGCGCTCATCGCCGCGGCCCAGGCTTTCGGCGGGCGTTTCGGGCCGCTCGGGTACCGCTCCGACGCCGGCTTCGTGATCCAGACCGCCGAGGGCTGGCCCGTGTGGCTGGGCGTCGATGCGGGCTCGCTCGACCAGCAGGCCGCCACGCTCGACGCGCTGCGCCAGAAGCTGGCGGGCAGCGGGCAAACCGTCGAGGTGGTGGACCTGCGGTTCCCCCGCGGGCCGTACTACCGCCTGAAGGAGGCGACGCCGTGAGCACGTTGGTCGGCATCGACATCGGGTCGCACAAGATCTGCACGCTGATCGGCGAGGCGCTGCCGGGCGGCGGGGTGCGGGTGATCGGCATGGGGCACGCGCCGGCGGTGGGCATCCGGCGGGGCGAGATCGTCCACGTCGACGATGCGGCCGGCGCCATCGCGGCGAGCATCGAGCGGGCCGAGCGGGTCGCCGGCGTCACCGTCCGGCACGCCGTCGTCGGCATCTCTGGGCATCACCTCGCCGGCGGGAACAACCACGCCGTGGTGCCGATCGGCCGCCGTCCCCGCGAGGTCGAGGCCACCGACATCCGCCGCGTCCTCGAGACCGCGGGCGCGGTGCCGCTCGAGCACGGGCGCGAGGTCATGCACGTGCTGCCGCGCTTCTTCCAGCTCGACGGAGGGGGGCCGGTGGTGTCGCCGCTGGGGATGGAGGGCTACCGCCTCGAGGTCGAGGTCCACATCGTCACCGGCGCGACGGCGGCCCTGTCGAACGTGCGGCGGTGCCTGCAGCTGGCCGAGGTCATCCCCGACAGCCTGGTGTTCGCCCCGCTGGCGGCCGCCGAGGCGGCGCTGACCCGCGACGAGCGCGAGCTCGGGGTGCTGCTGGTCGACCTCGGCGCCTCGCTGACCGGCCTGGCGGCATACAAGGACGGCGCGCTCGTCCACAGCGCGGTCGTCCCCGTCGGCGCGCGCCACATGACCAACGACCTCGGCGTGATCCTCCAGAGCCCGTTGGACCAGGCCGAACGCATCAAGATCACGCACGGCCACGTGCTGCCCGAGCTCGACGAGGACGACGTCGCGATCGACATCGTGCCGTTCGGCGAGGCCGAGCGCCGCTCGACGACCCGGCGGCACGTCAGCCAGGTGCTGGCCGCGCGCGCCGACGAGATCGCACGGCTGGTGATGGCCGAGATCGAGCGGGCCGAGCTGGCCGGCCTGCTGCCGGCCGGCGTCGTGCTGGTGGGCGGCGGCACCGAGCTCGGCGGGCTGCCGCGGCGCCTGTACGAGCGCTGGGGGCTCCCGGTGCGCATCGGGCGCGCGGCCGACGTCATCGGCCTTGGCGACGCCGCCCGCGGGCCCGCGCACGCCGGGGCCGTGGGGCTGCTGCTGTGGCGCGCCCGAGAGGTCGTCGACGCCGCCGGGTGGACCGTGGCGCCGGCCGCGGGTCGCCCAACGGCCGACAAGGGCGGCATGGCGCGCGTGCTCGACTGGGCCCGCACGGCATTCCTGCCGGGCGGCGGAGGCTATCGTGACGACCGACGTTGACGCGACGGCCACCGGCGGGCCGGCCGCGCGCGCACCGCAAGGCACGCGACATGGACTCATCCTTCATCTTCACGACGACGCGTACCCGACATGCACAACCAACCTTCGGCTCAAGCGGCGTCCGGACCGCCCGGCCGACCCAACCAGGAGGCAGTGACATGCAGTACCCATTCGAGGTGGACGGGCTGGCGACGATCAAGGTGGTCGGCGTGGGCGGGGGCGGCTCCAATGCCGTCAACCGCATGATCGCCGAAGGGCTGACCGGCGTGGAGTTCATCACGGTCAACACCGACGCCCAGGCGCTTCAGCTCAGCCAGGCCACCCGCCGCCTGCAGATCGGCGGCAAGCTGACCAAGGGCCTCGGCGCCGGCGGGCGCGCCGAGATCGGCGAACGCGCCGCCGAGGAGAGCCGCGACGACCTCCAGGCGGCGCTGGCCGGCTCGGACATGGTGTTCGTCACCGCCGGCATGGGCGGCGGCACGGGCACCGGCGCCGCGCCCATCGTGGCCGAGATCGCCCGCCAGACCGGCGCGCTCACGATCGGCGTCGTGACCAAGCCGTTCGGCTTCGAGGGCACGCCGCGCATGCAGTCGGCCGACCGCGGCCTCGAGGCGCTCTCCGAGAGCGTCGACACGCTGATCGTCATCCCCAACGACCGTCTGCTGACGCTCGGCGACCGCCGGATGACCTTCCACGAGGCGTTCCGCACCGCCGACGAGGTGCTCCACCAGGGCATCCAGGGGATCAGCGAGCTGATCACGGTGCCGGGGCTGATCAACCTCGACTTCGCCGACGTCCGGACGATCATGTCCAACGGCGGCGCGGCGCTGATGTCGGTCGGCCGCGCGAGCGGGGACCAGCGGGCCGTCGAGGCCGCCGAGAAGGCCATCGCCAGCCCGCTGTTGGACATCACCATCGACGGCGCCACCGGCGTGCTGTTCAACATCACGGGCGGCATGGACATGACGCTGCAGGAGGTCCACGAGGCCGCCGAGGTCGTCCGCCGCACCGTCGCCGACGACGCGAACATCATCTTCGGCGCCGTGCTCGACAAGAGCATGAGCGACGAGCTGCGCATCACGGTCATCGCCACGGGCTTCCGCGCCAACGCGCGCCGGCAGACCAAGCCGACCGGCCACGACGCCAACATCCTCGAGCTGCCGCGGCGGACCTACGTCGCGCCGGCCGACGACCTCGAGGTCCCGGCCTTCCTGCGCAACCACGGGCGGTAGGCCTCCCGACAAACGCATACCGAACGAGTGTGGATGCTCGTGCGACGCCGGCGGGGAGTCCCCGCCGGCGTCGTCGCGCCGGCGCCGCCCGGCCGGACGCTGCTTGACCCCCCCGGGGGGGCCGACTAGTATTGGCGCCCCTGCCCCATCGAGCCCCCAGGAGCCGGCGGCGATGAAGTGCCCGTACTGTCAAGGATCCAGCCACGTGGTGGACACGCGCGAAGTCGCCGTGGCGATTCGCCGGCGGCGCGAGTGCGAGGACTGCCGTCAGCGATTCACGACCTACGAGCGCATCGCCGCCGCCAACCTCAAGGTCGTCAAGTCCGACGGCCGGCGCGAGGACTTCAACCGCGACAAGCTCGTGACGGGCCTGCAGCTCGCGTGCGTCAAGCGCCCGATCTCGGCCGACACCATCGACGAGATCGCCAGCGACATCGAGGGCCAGCTGTACCGGCTCGGCCGCAACGAGGTGCCCAGCGCCGTCATCGGCGAGATGGTGATGGACGCGCTGCGCGACGTCGACGACGTGGCCTACGTGCGCTTCGCCAGCGTGTACCGGCACTTCACCGACCTCGAGGTGCTGGCCGAGGAGATCGACCGCCTCCGCGCCGTCAAGGAGCAGGCCGAGAGCCGCAAGCGCCAGATGGCGCTCGAGCTGTGATCAGCCCAGGATCAGCGGATACCGGTCCGGGTCGACCTCGTTCATCACGTCGCACACCAGCGCGACGAGGTCCTCGACGCTGGGCTTGCTGAAGTAGTCGCCGTCGGAGCCGTACGCGGGCCGATGGGGCCGCCCGGTCAGCGTGCGCGGCGCGGCGTCGAGCCACTGGTAGCCGCCCTGACGCTCGAGCACCTCCTGCAGCATGTACGCGGTGGCCCCTCCGGGCACGTCCTCGTCCATGAAGACGATCCGCCCGGTCCGGCGGAGCGAGGCGCCGATCCGACCGTGGATGTCGAACGGCAGGAGCGTCTGGACGTCGATCACCTCGAGTCCGATGCCGACGCCGGCCAGGAGCGCCGCCGCCTCCATGGCCACGCGGCAGCAGGCGCCGTACGTGACCAGCGTGACGTCGTCGCCGGCGTAGATCGTCTCGGGCACGCCGAGCGGAACGGCGACGTCGCCGATGTTGTCGGGCAGCCGCTCTTTCTGGCGGTAGCCGTTGAGCACCTCGACGACCAGTCCCGGCTCGTCGCCGGCAAGGAGCGTGTTGTAGAAGCCGGCGGCGCGGGTCATGTCGCGCGGTACCGCCACGTGCATCCCGCGCACGAGGTGGACGATGCCCGCCATCGGCGAGCCCGAGTGCCACACGCCCTCGAGGCGATGGCCGCGCGTGCGCACGATCACCGGCGCCATCTGCCCGCCCTTGGTGCGCCAGTGCAGCGTCGCGAGGTCGTCGGACATCACCTGGAGGCAGTACAGCAGGTAGTCGAGGTACTGGATCTCGGCGATCGGCCTGAGCCCGCGCAGCGCCAGGCCGATGCCTTGCCCAAGGATCGTGGCCTCGCGGATGCCGGTGTCGGTCACGCGCAGCTCGCCGTACTTGTCCTGCAGCCCTCGGAACCCCTGGTTGACGTCGCCGATGCGGCCGACGTCCTCGCCGAAGGCGACGACCCGCGGGTCGCGGGCGAGGATCGCGTCGAACCCGGCGTTCACGACCTCGAACCCGTTGACCACCGGCGACGCGTCGGAATAGACCGGCCGCACCTCGGGAACCCGCAGCGCGGAACGCGGCGACTGGCTGTACAGGTGAGAACCGTAGCGCTCGCGGTTGAGCGCGAGCTGCTCGCGACGCCAGTCGAGGAACCGTCGGCGGGCGTCCGCCGGGGCCGTGCGCAGCGCCACGAGCGCGTCGCGCACCGCGACGTGCACGTCGCGGCGTGCGGGAGGCTCGATCGCCGCGAGGCGCTGGCGGACGTCCGCCAGCGCCGCGGCCTGCGCGGGCGCGACGCCGGCCACCGCGTCGAGCATGTCGGCCACGGCATCGCGCTCGCCGCGAATCGGGCCGATGAACGCCTGCCATGCCGCCTCGCGGATGCCCTCGACGGCGGCGGCGTCCTCGCGCTCCCAGGCCGCGAGCTCGGCCTCGCCGGCGATGCCCTCGGAGATCATCCACAGCCGCATCTGCCGGAGGCCGTCGAAGGCCTCCTCCCAGGCCAGTCGCTCCTTCGACTTGTAGCGCTCGTGGCTGCCCGAGGTGGAGTGGCCCTGCGGCTGGGTGCACTCGACGACGTGCACCAGCGCGGGGACGTGCTCGGCGCGGGCCGTCGTCGACGCGCGATGGTACGTGTCGATGAGGGCAGGGTAGTCCCACGCCCGCACCGAGTACAGGTCGAAACCGTCACGGCCCCCGGGGGCGCGCTGGAAGCCCTGGAGCACCGTCGACAGGTCCTGACGGGCGATCTGGTAGGCGTTCGGCACCGAGATCCCGTAGCCGTCGTCCCAGATCGAGATCACCGCCGGCCCGCCGAGCACGCCGATGGCGTTGACGCTCTCCCAGAACAGCCCTTCGGCGCACGTCGCGTTGCCGATCGTGCCCCACGCGACCTCGGCGCCGCCGCGGGAGAACGCCGTCATGCCGGCGAGGTCCGGCCGTTCGCGATAGAGCCGCGACGCATAGGCCAGGCCGACCAGGCGCGGCATCTGCGTGCCGGTCGGGGAGACGTCCGAGGTCGAGTTGGGCATGGCGGTGAGCTCGCGCCAGCCGCCATCGGCGTCGAGCGCCCGCGTGCCGAAGTGGGCGTTCATCATGCGTCCGGCCGAGGCCGGGTCGGCGTCGGGGTCGGGGTGGGCATACAGTTGGGCGAAGAACTCGCGGATGGTGCCCATGCCAAGGGCAAAGACCAGCGTCTGGTCGCGGTAGTAGCCGGATCGGATGTCGCCGGGGGCGAAGAAGCGGGCCAGGGCGACCTGCGCGACCTCCTTGCCATCGCCGAAGATGCCGAACTTGGCCTTGCCGCTCATCACCTCGCGCCGGCCCACCAGGCTGGCCTGGCGGCTCTGATAGGCCAGCCGGTAATCGCGGACGATGTCCTCGGCCGCGATGCCGAGGTGCGCCAGCGGCGCGGCACGACCCTTGACCTTCGCCATGGTTGCAGGACCCCTTGTCGACAGCGGTGTGGGCGAGCGATGCCGATGCCGTCGCGGTCAGCCGCACGCGCCGGCGATCGGCCGTCGTATCGCGCACGAGGTTAGTCGAGCCGTGGCGATCGCGCAAGCGACGGACGACCGCCGCTGGCGGCGGGCGGCGCCGGGCGGGCCGCGAAGTTGACCGCACCGGCGGCGCCGACTAGCCTTGCCGCCGCCGTACCGATGCCGCGCCACGGAGGTCCCATGCAGCCGCCCGCCCCCCGCACCGATCTGTTCTGGATGCGGATCATCGCCGTCGTCTCGACCGCCGTCGTGCTGGCCGTGGCGTTCCTGATCCTGGGCCCGCGCCCCGCCGGCATGCGGGGGAGGCTCGACGTCTCGGCGCTCCCCCACGTCAACGCCGCGCTCAACGCGCTCAGCGCCGTCCTCCTGGTGGTCGCTTACGGGCTCATCCGCCGGCGCGACGTCGACCGGCACCGCGACGTGATGCTCGCGGCCTTCGGCTCGTCGACCCTCTTCCTGGTCTCGTACGTGGTCTACCACTGGTTCAAGGTGGGGCCGCGGCCGTACGGCGGCGCGTGGCCCGGGCTGTACTTCGCGGTCCTGGCGTCGCACATCGTGCTGGCGGCCGCGATCGTCCCGCTGGCGCTGGTGACGCTGTACCGCGGCTGGACGATGCAGGTGCCGCGCCACCGGTGGATCGCCCGCATCACGCTGCCGGTGTGGCTCTACGTGTCGGTCACCGGGGTGTGGATCTACGCGATGCTCTACTGACGGGGGCCGCCCGCGGCCGCGGCCGTCGGGCGGCGGCGACCGCATCGACCGCGTCGCCCGACGGGTTGGAGGCCCTTGCTCGCCGGGGCGGGTCGGCGCCGTGGTCAGCGCACGGGGCGGAGGCGTCCGGCATCGAGCTCGACGACACGCCCGGCCAGCCGATCGGCCTCGTCGGCCAGGTGCGTCACGTAGACGAGGCTCGCCCTGCACGCGGCGAGCATCCGGTCGATGAGGTCGAGCATGTCGGCCCGCAAGGCGGGATCGAGGCTGGTGAGCGGCTCGTCCATCAGGAGCAGCCGGGGATCGCCCGCAAGCGCCCGGGCCAGCGCCACGCGACGGGCCTCGCCGCCTGAGAGCTGGTCGGGATAGCGCTCGCCCATCCCTTCCAACCCGACCCGCGCGAGCATCTCGACGATCCGCGCGCGCGTCTCGGGCGCGGACCGCCCGTGCACGGCAAAGCCGATGTTCTGAGCCGCGGTCATGTGCGGCCAGAGCGCCGCGGACTGGAACACCATGCCCACCCCTCGTCGATGCGGGGCGAGCCGGACGCGCCCGGCGGTGCTCGCGACCTGGCCGTCGATCTCGATAACCCCCCCATCCGGGGCGTCCAGCCCGGCGAGCAGGCGCAACAACGTGGTCTTCCCGCTGCCCGACGGCCCGAGGACCGCGACGCGCTCGGCCGGCGCCACGTCCAACGCCAACCCGTCGAGCACGATGCGCGCGTCGCGCCGGCGCACCAGGTCCCGCACCCGCAAGCGGTCGGGGATCGCCGTCATCGCCCGGGCGCCCGCCGGACCGTCCGGATCGGCCTGTGGCGGCGGCATGGTGCGCACGGGTTCAGCCGTCGTCTCCGCCGGCCAGCCAGCGGCCCGCCAGCGCGAACGACCCCGCCGCCGCCGCGCCGGCAACGGTGGTGATCACGACCATCACGAGGCACAGGCCGGCCACCGTGTCGAATGCACCGTAGTGGAGGTAGTTGTAGATCCGGACGGTCAGCGTGCCATGCCCGGGCGGCGCCACGAGCAGCGTGGCCCCAAGCTCGCCGAGGGTCAGCGCAAACACCACGCCGGCGGCCGCGAGAGCACCGGGCGCGACCAGCGGCACGCCGACCCGCCAAAAGCCCGCCCAAGGGCTCGCCTGGAACACCCGCGCCGCATCGAGGAGTCGGTCGTCCTGCCGGCGGAGGTGCGCCGCCAGCACGACCGCCGCCAGCGGCGTGAAGCGGGCGGCGCCGGCCAGCACCGGCATGACGACGCTGCCGTACACCGGCACGGCCAGAGGGCGGTTCCACAGCACGACGAGGCCGATGCCGACGAGCGGCGCCGGCACGGCCAGGGGCAGGGTGGCCACGAGCCACCACCACGTCCCGGCGTTTCCGCCGGCGGCCATCGGACCCGCCACGGCCAGGGCCGCCGCAACCCCGAGGATCGCCGCCGCCGCCGAAACGCCGATCGAGTAGGCGATCTCGGGCGCGACCGGCGCGATCGCGGCGACGACGGCGCCGGCATCGCCCGCGGCCACCGTGAGGCTGACCGCGAGCACGGCGGTCTGGACCGCGAGGACTCCAGCCGCCGCGGCCTGCAGCGCCCGCGCGGCCACCGGCAGGCGCATGCTGCAGCCGCCCTGCGCGGTGCGCGACGCCTGGACCATCGCACGTCGCCACACCGTCTGGGTGGCCACGACGGTCGCCGCGGTCAGCCCGATGAGCGGCACGGCCAGCGCCGCCGCCCTGAGCACGCGGCCGGTGGCACTGAAGTCGGCGAAGATCGAGAGCGCGTACACGTTGACCTGGTACAGCGACGCCACGCTGTAGTCGAGCGCCGACAGCACGAAGACGAGGCCCGCCCCGGCCAGGAGCAGCGGTGCCGACAACGGCACGACGATGCGGCGGGCCACGGCGTCGTCCGACCGGGCGACGCGGCCAGCCTCGACCAGCTCGCGCGGGACCGCGGCGAACGCCACGATCGCCAGCGCCACCGCCAGCGGCAGGAGCGATGCCATCTGCACCCAACCCGCCAGCGGCATGCCGGTCTGCGGCAGCCGCGGCCACCCGTTGGCCGCCAGCCAAACGTTGGCACGGAACACCAGCGACGTCCACGCCATCGCGTGCACGTACGCCGGAACGGGCAGGATGGCGAGGGCGAGCCAGCGCAGCGCCCGGGGGCCGCGGGCCGCCGAGAACACGATCGAGAAGGCGACGAGCGCCCCGACCGCGGCGCTGGATGCCGCGACGGCCGTCGAGAGCACGACGCTGCGCGCCAACAGGTCGAGCCGTCGACCGCGTGGAACCATGAGGTCCAAGGCTTCCGGCAGGGCCGGTGCGCCCGCGCGCAGCGCGTCGGCGGCGAGCGCCGTCAGCGGCAGGTACACCACGAGCACGAAGAGCCCCCACCCACCCCACCGCACCAGGCGCGCGGCGCCCATCGCGGCCGAGCCCGCCGGGGCGCGCCGACGTGGGTCGATCGACCCCCTCACCGCACGAAGATGGACGCGAGGTCGGTCTTGGCGCCCTCGATCTGCCCGGCGATGTCCGCGAGCGAGACATCCATCCCGCGCACCCCGCTCACGTCGACGCACGCCGAGGCCGTCACGTCCGCCGGCAGGGGGCGGAGCGCGACCTGGCTCCAACCGGCCCGGACGAGGTCCGCCTCGGCCTCGGCGCTGACGAGGTAGTCGATCAACGCACGTCCGGCGTCGGGGTGTGGCGCGCCGGCCACCAGGCCGACGGTGTTGGGGATGATCAGCGTGCCGAGCTGGCCGTCGCCCTGGTCGGGGAACACGATCCGGACCGGTGCGCCACGCGCGAGCGCGCCGCACGCGTCGTCGGTGTCGGTCAGGCCGAAGGCCAGCTGGCCGTCGGCCACCAGGTCGCGCACGGCGCCATTGCCGTCGACCACCCGCACGCCGCGGTCGGCGATCTGCCGGAAGAAGTCGCGGGCCCGGTCGGCCCCCCACACCGCGTAGAGCGCCGCGGCCTGTGTCGCCGTCGTGCCGAACACCGGATGGGCGATGCCGAGCTGATCGGCCGCGATCGCGGGGTCGAGGAGCGCGTCGATCGACGTCGGGTCGTCGTCTTCCGACACCCGGTCGGCGTTGACGATGAGCACGCGCGCCCGGCCGCCGAACCCGGTCCAGAGCCCGGCGGGGTCCTTGTATGCGTCGGGGATGCCGTCGGCCGCCGGCGACGCGTACGCGTCCAGGATCCCCTGCTCGGCCAGGGCGATCGTCTGGGCGAACTCGCCGTTCCACCAGACGTCCGCCTGCGGCCGTGCCCGTTCGGCGATCAGGCGGTTGACGAGGCCCGTGGTCTTGGCGGCCTCGACGTCGAAGACCGGCCGCACCCGGATGCCGGACTTGGCCTCGAACGCCCGCAACACCGGCTCGGAGTGGCTTTGGTCGACGGAGGTGTAGACCACCACCTCCGAGGCCGCGGCCACCGACGGTGCGGTGGCCGCGGCGGCCGGCGCGGCCGCCGTGGCGTCCGCCTCGATCGTCGGGGCGCCGCCGCAGCCCGCCGCCAGCACGGCGATGGCGGCCAACAGCGTGCCCGGGTACAACGGTTGACGACGCGACGTCATGGACGACCTCCCTCGCGTTGACGGTCGAGCGATGGCAGGAAGAGCGACCGTCGACCCTCAGCCGCCGCCAGGCGCACCGACGCAAGCCCGCCATGCTCCCCGGCCACGAACACGTGTCCCCGGCCAGCCGCGATCCGCTCGGCGACGCCTGGCAAGGGCAGCACGCCGATCTCGCGCGGCGCCGCGGGGTCGGCGACATCGATGACGCGCAGCCCATCGCGCCCCGCGGCCGCATACACACGGTCGCCGACGAGGCTGAGCCCGTGCATCGTGCCGGGCAGCGCGAGCTGGCCGGCGAGCCGCGGCGAGGCGGGCACCGAGACGTCGACGACCGTCAGCCCCGACGGGCCGCTCGCCACGAACGCCAGCCCGTCGCGCACGACGACCCCCAGCGCGATCGCCGCCCGCTCCAGGTCCGCCGCCGGCACGGGCCGCGCCGGGTCGACCAAGCTCAACACCCGCAGCCCGCCCGTGCGGTCGGCGACGTAGGCGAAGCCCCCGTCGACCACGACGTCCCAGGCGTAACCCGGCGTGGCGACGTCGGCCACCTCGCGCGGGCGCGTCGGGTCCGACACGTCGACCGTGCGCACCCCGTATGGGCCGTCGGCGACGTAGGCGAACCCGCCGGCCACGGCAACCCCGAGGGCCTCCCCGGGCGTGTCGAGCGTCGCCGCCACGCGCGGCTCGGCCGGCCGGACGAGGTCGAGCACCGTGAGCCCGCCGGGGCCGTTGGCCACATACCCCCAGCGCCCGTCGACGAAGAGGTCGTGGGCCGCGCCGCCGGTGGTCACGCCCGTGAGGAGGATCGGCGCGGCCGGGTCGCGGACGTCGACGACGACGACGCCGGCATACCCGTCGGCCAGGTAAGCCACATCGCCCGCGAGCCAGACGCTTTCGACAAAGCTGGGGCTGCGATAACGGCCCAGCTCCACGGGCGCGGCGGGGACGCCGACGTCGAGCACCCGCAGTCCCGCGAAGCCGTTGGCCCGGGGTGCCTGGCCCTCGACGCCCCAGATGTGGTTCTCGACGAGGTCGGGATCGCCGCCGAGCGGCTGTCCGTTGGCGTAGCCGCCGCCGTCCGCCACGAACACCCGGCCGCCTGCGGCCGCCACGTCGAGCGCGGCGCCCATCGCGTCGAACCCCGCGAGCCGCGCAGGCCGCTCCGGATCGGAGACATCCAGCACCGTCAGCCCGCCCTCGCGGTCCGCGACGAAGGCGACGCCGGGCGCAAGCGCCACGCGTTCCGCGGTGCCCGGGGTGTCGACATGCGCGAGTAGGCTCGGCCGTGCCGGGTCCGCGAGGTCCACCACCTGCACGCCGGCGGCCCGGTCGGCGACGTACGCGACGCCGCGCCGGAGCGCGACGCCGGCGGCGTCTCCCGGCGTGTCGAGGTGCCCGATCTCGCGGGCCGATGCCGGCTCCGAGATGTCGACCACCCGCAACCCCGTGCCCCAATCGGCGACCACGGCCACGCCGCCCTCGATCGCGACGTCCAGCGCGTCGCCCGGAGTGTCGACCACGGCAAGCGCGCGCGCTGCCGCCGGGTCGCTGAGGTCGATCAGCCGGAGCCCGTCGGCGCCGTCGGCCACCGCGGCGATGCCGTCGGAAACGGCCACCGCGTGGGCGAACCACGGCGTGTCGACCAGGCCGAGCGCTCGCGGATCGGCGGCGGCACGGACGTCGATCACCGCCAACCCCGACTCCCCGAGCGCAGCGTACAGCCTGTCGCCGTCCAGAGTCAGGTCGTGGGCCGGTTCGGGCCAACCGGTCAAGGCGCCGATCTCGACGGGCTGGGTCGGATCCGTGACGTCGAGCACCGCCAACCGCTGCCCCACCGCCACGTAGGCCAGCGGGGGCGCGACCGCCACCGCGCCGGCAGGGCCGCCGAGCTGCGCGGCGAGCCGAAGATCGGCGTCGCCCTCACCGGGCCACGCCGCGAGCGGAACGCGGGGGCCGCGCGCCAGCCCGACAACCGCCGCTGCGCCGAGCGCGCCGGCCACCAGCAGTCCCAGGGTCAAGAGCCCGTCGCGACGGATCGCCATCCCGCACCTCCTCGTGGCCCGCGGTCATCCTTGCAGCGCTTCCATTATAGAAGCCATCCGCCGCTTGACCGATCCGGCTCCACGACGAACGAGCGGGCCACCGTGTGACGGGCGTGCGCGGCACCCATGGGGATCGCGGCCGCGCCGCCGGCGCGGGGGCCGGAAGGGCCGCGTCGGCCTACACGGCGCCGCCCGCACGCGGATGCGGCCGGGTTGGCCGAAAACTCGGGCCACCCCGGCCGCGATAAACGTCGTGCCGAGGGCGCGATGTCAGCCGTGTCCGCCGATCTCGGGAGGCAGATGCGTCTCGACGTGCCGCGCCAGGAGCACGACGTCGAAGCGGCCCCCGAGCATGTCCTGGCCGTGGTCGGGCAGCACGCCTCGCTCGTGAAACGACAACCGCCGCAGGAAGCGCAGCGCGGCGGCCTCGTGCGACCCGACCTCGGCGTCGAGCCACTCGACGCCGAGGTTGGGCGCGATGTCGAGCAACTCGTGCATGATCATCTGACCGACACCCATGCGGCGGTACTCGGGATCGACCGCCATGCGGATGCGCCCGACGTGGGCGTGCATGTGCTGCCGCGCCAGGTCGATGGCGCCGCCACCGATCATGCGGTCGCCGCTCCATGCCGTCACCACTCGGGAACGGCCGCTGGACCAGTGCTGGCACCACTTGGCCACCAGGACCGGGTCGATCATCGCGTCGGGGAAGAACCGGCCGCGCTCGTTCACCGGCAAGCGCCGGAAGAACGCCAGGAGCGCGTGCTTGTCGGACGGCTGGAGCGGGCGAACGGTGATGGCGCTGCCGGGGGCGGGTTGCGGCTCGCGCAGGCGGGGAGTCAGGACGTCGCTGGGGATCATCGGAACCGTGCTCCTTTCCGTCGGGCGAGGTCGTCGCCCGACACGCGTATCGTCTGCATCGGGGGGAGGTGCATGTGCGCCTGCGAGGGCTTGAAGCGCCGGACCGCAGGCGACGCCTACGCCTGAGAACTACACGGTGCCAGGAGGGACGGGGTCCCGGCCGCGCGGCGGCCGAGACCGGCCGCGCCACGCATCTTTCGTTTACGAAAACACAGCATATCACGCTCGGCGCATGCTGTCAATGGCCGGGCGCGCCGTTCGCCCCACGCTCGGCCGGCGCCCGCCCTACTGCGCCAGATCGGCACCGCGTACCGACGCCGCGTGGTCTCTGCCGGCCGTGACGACGTCTATTCCTCGCCCCCGATGTCGCTCTCGAAGGACGGGTCGACGCGTCGGGTGAACAACACGAGGTCAGCGGTTGCGCCGGTGATGTCGCGCGCATGGCCGGGCAGGCGGCCGGCCTCGAGGAAGTCGAGCTCGCGCAAGAGCGGCTCCGCGTCGGAGTCGTCGGAAACGGCCTCGACATCGACCCACGCCAGCCCGAGGTGGGGCGCGAGGTCGAGCGCCTCGAGGACCATCCGGCGGCCGATCCCGCGGTGCCGGTCGGCCGGCGCCACCGCCAGCCGCAGCTCGCCCACGTGCGACTTGATGAACCGGGGATCACGGTGCAGCGAGACGTCGGCAACGATCTGGCCACCCTCGACCGCCACCAAGCTGAGGACCCTCCGCGGGTCGATCTCGCGACACCACGACCCCACGACGACCGGATCGACGACGTTGTCCCTGAAAACGCGCAGGCGCTCGGGAGCCGGGATCGCGTGGAAGAAGGCGAGCAGGGCGGCCTCGTCCGCCGCCTGGAGTGGTCGGATGACCACCTCCCCCCCATCGGCGAGCGCGACCGTGCGCGGGTAGTCGCGCGTCAGGACGATGGAGAGGTAGTTGGTTTCGGCCATGGCAGGGCGCTCCTCGTGATGGCTCGTCGGCGTCGATGGCTCAAGGCGTCGTGATCTTAGCAAACCGCGAGGGATCAAGCCATTCGCCGAATGGCCTAGCGCGGCTCCGGAAGCGCGCCGGCCCGCCATGCAGGCGCCTCTCGGCTTCGACGGACGGGGGCGCGCAGCAGCCGCTCCGCCGGGGCGGCGGGGGCGTTTCGACACCCGGCCGTCCGATGCTATCATTGCAGGCCGACACCATCCGTCCCCATCGGCGGGCCAACTGGTCCGCCCAAGCGTGAAGTCAACGTGAGAACAAGAAAAGACAAACCCTTCGAAGACGTCGCCGTCTTCATCGACTTCGAGAACATCTACATTTCCGTCCGAAACCGTTACGAATCGAACCCGAACTTCGAGTCCATCATGGACCTGTGCCAGCGTTACGGTCGAGTGACGATTGCCAGGGCCTACGCCGACTGGTATCGCTATCCCCGCGTCACCAACGCGTTGTATGCGAACGCCATCGAGCCGATGTACGTGCCCACGTACTACTACGATCGCGAGGAAGGCCGCACCGGACGCGCCATCAAGAACAGCGTCGACATGCATCTGTGCATCGACATGATGAAGACGCTCTATGCCTTCCCCAACATCGAGACCTATGTCCTGATCACCGGCGACCGGGACTTCATCCCCTTGATCAACGCGGTACGCCAGCTCGGCAAGCATACCGTGGTGATCGGCGTGGCGGATGCCACCGCGAGCCACCTGGCGCAGGCCGCCGACGAGTTCCTGTACTACAACCAGGTCGTCGCCGAGGGCACCGAGAGCGAGGCCGACGCCAACAAGGACCCGTTCGAGATCCTCGTCCAGGCGATCCACCTCGCGCGCGAACGCAAGTTGGTCACCACCCTGGCCACCCTCAAGCTGCTGATGATCGACCTCTTGCCGAACTTCGACGAAGGCAAGTTCAAGGGGCGCAACGGCAAGCCGTTCACGAAGTTCAAGGACTTCTTGCGCGAGGCCGAGCAGCGCAAGCTCGTCCAGATCTTCACGCGCGGTTCGGTGACCGAGGTCTTCCTGCCCGGCGAGAACCCGTTCAACCTCAGCCAGTTCGCGCCCGAGCTGCCCAAGCCCGTCGAGGCCGAGGTCGTGGAGACCGCCGAAGTCTCGGACGAGGAGCCGGTGATCAGCGATCGCGACTGGGCGGTGTTCGAAGAGATCATGAACCAGTTCGACCAACCGGCGCTGTTCATCCAGATCTACGACGCGCTCCGCGGCATGCGCAACAAGGAGATCATGGACCTCTCCAACAACGACATCAAGCACATGATGAAGGTGGCCATCAACGAGGGGCTTCTGGAGCGGCTGACGCGCGGCTCGCACGCCTACTACAAGCTCGACAAGAGCCGTCCGTTCCACCCCGCCAAGGCCGTCGTGTAGCGCGGGAACGTTCGAGGAGGGTGCCGATGAGCCGCTTGCCACGCTGGCCGGTCGGGCTCGTGGTCGCGGTGGCGATGGTCGTGGCGGTGGTGGCGCCGCTCGCCGCACAAGGCGGCAAGCTGCGGCACACGTGCCCGCCCTGTCTGGCCATCGCCAACACCCTCATCCGGGCGGATATCGCGCCCAACGGCGCATGGGTCATGGGCACGACGGGCGGCGACCCCGACACGGCCTCCGACGACGACAAGAGCCTGCTCTACGGCTTCAGCCCCGGCAACGACAGCCAGATCGGCTCAAGCTTCACGACGGTCCGGATCGTCGGCCCCCGCGGCATCACCGACGCCATCCACACCGATCCTGCCCGCCAGGCCCATCAGGCCGCCAACCGCGTCACGTCGACCTGGCGCTGGGACAGCCCCTACCGTGTCGAGGTGACCCAAACCCTGCAGATCCAGCCCAACCCGTTCAGCGGGCGCATGGACATCGTCGGGATCCGATACGCCGTCGCCAACCGCGACAGCACCACGCTCGACATCGGTGTGCGGGCGCTCCTCGACATCCAGCTCGGCACCGAGGACGGGGCGCCGTACTTCATCCCCGGCCTCGGGACGGTCGCGACCGAGCACGACTTCCGCGGCGCAGACGTCCCGGCCTACTGGCTGGCGTTCGAGTCCCTGGTGTACGACCCGCGCCGCCTCCGCAGCACCGGGGTGCTCCGGGGACCCGACGTGACGACGCCCGACCGGTTCATCATCGCATGGTGGCGGCGGCTGCAGTTCTCGCGGTGGGACTACACCATCGATCCGACGACGGTGATCACGCACGACAGCGCCGTCGCCCTGTACTGGAACCCCCAACCGCTCGCGCCGGAGGGTGTGCGGGTGGTCGAGACGGCCTACGGCCTCGCGGCCAACCGCGGCGGGTCGGCCTTTGTCTCGGCCCCGGTCAAGGCCGCGTGCGGCGAGACGTTCTCGGTCGCGATCTTCGTCAACAACTTCGACTCGGCCGCGCTCACCGGCGGGTCGGCGACCCTCCAGCTGCCCCCGGGGATGACGGTGGCCGTCGGCGAGCCGATGACCAAGCCGATCGCCGACATCGCCCCGGGAGGAACCGGTTCGGCCGCGTGGCAGGTGCGGGTCGGCGCCGGCGTCCAGGGTCCGCGGACGGTCGCGGTAACCGCCCGGTTCGACAACCAACGGGAGTTCACGGCGACGGCCGACATCGACGTCGATTGCGTGCCGCCCACCTCGACCCCGACCCCATCGCCGACCGCGACGCCCAGCCCGCCGACGCCTACGCCCACCCTTCCGACGCCGACCAGCGAGACGCCGCCGGCCGCCGCGTGCAAGTTCATCCTCAGCCGGGTGCCCCCGGCCGCCATCAGCGCGGCGCTGGCCGACCCGCAGCACGTCCGCGGGTGGCAGGAGCCGCTCAACCCCGGCCTGCCGCCCGGACCCAACAACCCGTTGCGGACCCGCTTGTCGCTGCAGAACATCGGGGTGCCGTACCACCCGCTGCACAACCCGCTGGTCTTCAAGGTCGGCTGCCCGTAGCCCGGCGTGCCCCGGCGCAGGCATCGGCCGACGCGCACGCACCGCCCTTCGACCACATGACCCACATCAAGATCTCGGGCATCACCGACCCCGAGGACGCTCGACTCGCGGCCCGCCTCGGGGTCGATATGGTGGCGTGCGTGTTCTATGCGCGTAGCCAGCGTTATGTCACGCAATCGGCGGCATGGGCGATCCGTCGCGCCTTGCCCGGCCACGTCGCGCTCGTCGGCATCTTCGTCGATACGCCGCTTCCGATCGTGCAGCAGGTCACGTACCACTGTCGGCTCGACCACGTCCAGCTCTTCGGCAGCGAGACCCGTGCCGACGTCGAGGCGATCCGTCCGCACGCGTTCAAGGCCGTGACCGTGACGCAGCCCGAGCTGGCGGAGCGCGCGGTGCGCGCGTTCCTCGGCACGCGGGGGGGGCGTCACGACGCCCCGGCGATGCTGGTCAACCTCACCCGGGAGGCTCGGGAGCGCTGGAGCTGCTTGGCGACGGCCGCCGGACGGCACCCGCTCCTGCTGGCATCCCCCGCCCTCTCGGCCACCACGGCCGGGGCGGCGATTCGGATCGCGCAGCCGTGGGGGGTCGATGTGTGGGAAGCGGTCGAAGCCTCGCCCGGCCGGCTCGACCCCGAGCGCGTGGCCGCGTTCGTCGATGCCGTGAGGGCCGCCGACACGGCTGCGGCCGACGACGCGGCCGGCTGACGCCGCCCCGCAAGCATCGCCACGCCGGCGGTCAGGCGGCGGTCAAGCAGCGCCGATGTGCGCTTGTGCCGGTGCGCGCCCCCGGGTAGAATGCGGCCCGTGCAGACCCGATCGAGCTTCGCGCCCCGTCGTGCGAACGGGCCGATGGGCCGCCCGGCCACCGGGTCCGGCCGGCAGGCCTCCCGACCGTTCACCCGCCGGCTTGCCGTCGCTGCAGCCGTCGCGCTCGCCGCGCTCGCGCCCGACACCGCGCCGACAGCGGTCGCGCAGCCCGACCCGATCCGCGCGCGCTTCGAGCGTCTGACGCCCGAGGCCCGGGTCGGCCAGGTCTTCCTGGTGGCCGTCTACGGCGGGGGCGATCCCCCGCTGGCCGACGCCGAGGCGCTGATCCGCACCCACCATCTCGGCGGGGTCGTCCTCCAAAAGGGCAACAGCATCTTCGCCAACGCGCGCGGCGCCGATCTCCCGCGTGACATCGCCGCCCTGACCGGCCGCCTCCAGGCGGCCGCCCTCGGCGACGACGGCTCCGGGATCCCGCTCTTCGTCGCCGTCGACCACGAGGGCAACGGCGACCCGCTCACCCACCTGCGCGAGGGGTTCACCGCCCTCCCCTCCCAGATGACCATCGGGGCGACGTGGGACCCCGAGGCGGCCACCGAGATCGGCGAGATCGTCGGCCGCGAGCTGGCCGCGGTCGGCGTCAACCTGGTGCTCGGCCCGGTCCTCGACGTGCTGGCCGACCCACGGGTCGACACCGGTGGCGACATCGGGACCCGGTCGTTCGGCGGCCACCCCTATTGGGTGGCACGCCTCGGACGCGCCTATATCGCGGGCGTCCACGCCGGCGGCCGCGGCCGCGTGGCGACCGTCGCCAAGCACTTCCCGGGGCATGGCGGCAGCGACCGCCTGCCCGACAACGAGATCGCCACCGTCAACAAGTCGCTGTCCGAGCTGCGCCGGATCGAGCTGCCGCCGTTCGCCGCGGTATCGGCCACGGACGGTTCGGCCACCACCGACGCGCTGATGACCAGCCACATCCGCTACCGCGGCTTCCAGGGCAACATCCAGGATGCCACCGCACCGATCTCCTTCGACCCGCAGGGCATGGGCGACCTGCTCGCGCTCGAGGGGCAGCCCTTCGGTGCCTGGCACGCCGCAGGGGGGCTGATCGTGTCGGACTCGCTGGGCGTTCGCGCCGTGAAGCGCTACTTCGACGAGGGGCTGGGCCAGTTTCCGAACCGCGACATCGCGCGGCGCGCCCTCATGGCCGGCAACGACGTGCTGATCCTCGCCGAGTTCGGCATCCCGGTCGCATGGTCCAACCAGCGCCCGACCATCGAGGACACCATCGCCTACTTCGCCGACCAGTACCGCAAGGACCGCGCGTTCCAGTCCCGCATCGACGAGGCGGTGCTGCGCATCCTGGGCCTCAAGGCCCGACTCTACGGCGACGGAGACCTCGCCGCCGTCCAGGCGGACCCCGAAGCGGCGAGGGCAGCCGTCGGCACGGCGGCGTCGCGCGCGGCCGTGGCACGCATCGTCGAGCAAGGCCTCACGGTGCTGCGGCACGACGATCACCCCGACCGCGGGGACCGTATCGTCGTGATCACCGAGGACCCGCCGAACCCGGCACGGCAAGATCGACGCCCGCTGGCATGCCCCGACGAGCTTTGCGGGCTCGCCCCCGACCGCTGGAACGCCCTCGAACCGCTCGGGCCGACGTGGATCGAGGCCTTCATCCTCGACGGGTTCGGCCCCGCCGGCACGGGGCTCGTCGCCCCCGACCGGCTGTCGTCACTGACGTTCTGCGCGCTCGAGACGGCGCTGAGCCCCGAGGCGCTGGTGACGCCCACGCCGACACCGGACGCGCCGACCGTGGCCCCCGAGGCCGGCGCGCCAGCCCCGGCGCCCGAGCCAGGATGCCACCCGCCGGCCGACCGCGCCGCCGCCCGCGTCGCCCTCGAGGAGGCCGACTGGATCGTCTTCGGCATCAGCCAGCTCGACCCGGCCGAGATCACGCAGCTCAACGGCTTCTTCCTCGATCAGGTCGACAAGCTCACCGAGGCGCAGCTCGCGGTGTTGAGCTTCGGGCCCCCGTACTACATCCACGCGACGAACCTCGCACGGCTGGACACCTATGTCGCGGCGTACAGCAAGATTCCCGCGGCCGTCGAGGCGGCGGTCGGCGCGCTGTTCGATCCGTCGGGCGGCGCCGGCGACCGCACGGCCCGTCCGCCGGTCACGGTCGAAGATGCCGGCTACAACCTCGTCGAGGCGCTCGAGCCCGATCCGGCGCGCCCGATCGGGCTCGAGCTGCGCTCGGCGCCGCACAGCGGTCCGCTTCCGGCGCGGGTCACGGTGGGCATCCAGCCCATCCTCGACCACAACGGCAACCCCGTGCCCGACGGAACGGTGGTCGAGATCACCACCGATCCGCCCGACGCGCTCGTCGACGGTCCGCTCCGCACCGAGACCGCCGGCGGGGTCGCCGAAGCCGAGATCGTCCTCCCGCGGGGCGGCACGGTCAGGGTGATGGCCGCCACCACCACCGGCGGGGCGACGACGGGCGAGCCGCTCGTGCTCTCACTGCCGGTGCCGTCGGCGACCCCGCCACCGACGGCGGCCGCGGCGATGCCGGCGGGCACCGGCGGTGCGGCCGCGGACG
>QEVT01000371.1 GCA_003576755.1 bacterium
GCTGCGCCGCCTGGTGCTGCGCGACGGCCGCGACGCGCTGGAGCGGCCGTATCCGCTGCGGGTGGACATGCTGTGATCGGGGCGGGCGGGAACGCCGACGGCGGCCGCGGGAACGTGCGGCAGCCCTTGACCGTCGCCCATTCGGTGGCGAGACGGCAGCCGTTCAGCGGCCAGGATCCTTAATACACCACCGGTCGTGGACGTACTTAACGCAGATACCCGATCGACCGCCTTGGCGAGCGCCCCGCGCGGGGGGCGTGCGCGGGGGCGGTCGCCCGACCCAAGGCAGGAAACGACCCGATGGCAACGCTCACACAAGCAGTGGCACATTACGACCCGCGGCTCGAGCGGCGTCTGCGCGCGCGGCTGGACGCGGCGGTGACCCGTCTCGCCGTCATGGCGTGCGTGCTCGGGGGCGCGGTGATGCGGGCGGTCGGTGCGCTTCAGGCGGCGATGCGGCACGACCACCGCCGTGGGGCCCTGGCGGAGCGGAAGGGCGTCGGGACGTGGCTGCCGACGACGTGCGCGGATCGGTCGATCGCGATCGCGTTCCGGTCTCGCCGCGCCACCCTGACGGCGAGCGGCAACTCGGAGCTGCACGTGGGTGCGACCGTCAAGCGCAAGCGTATCGACCCGCCGCCGACGGAGCACGGGGCGCTGTGGGACACCAGGTGCCCGTTCGCTCCGCTGGCATTGCCGATCCCGGCGGCGGCACCGGCGGAGGGCGGAGCGGCGATCTGCAATGGCAGGTGGAAGCGCCAATGGTAGACCGGCCGGCGGCCGGTGCGATGGGACAACCGAACACACCGAAGACGGATGATCGAGGGCGGTTCGCCATGTGCGGGCCGCCCTCGATGGCGTGGATCGGAAGGCCACGCACGAGGTACGAGCCGGCGGGGTTGGGCCGGCGCCGCACGGGGAACCGCATCGCCGCGGCGGATCGGTCTTGCAATGTGCCGGCGTTGGCCTTGCAGTATGCGGATGACAGTCCTGCAATGTGCCCGCGCCGGCCTTGCAATGTGCCGCGCCGCGTCTTGCAGGGCACTCGGGTCGACATTGCAGGACCGCTGAGCCGATCTTGCAGGAAGAGCGCAAGGTTGGCGATACGGCGGAAAGCGAACAGCCCATTGACGGGCCCGCGACCGTGTGATATGCTAGTCACACACGTATATCCACGGAGCAGGATTCATCATGTCAGCCACGGAAACCCGCACGCACGTGATCATGCCCACCGACCTCCTGAAGAAGATCGATGAGCGCGTTGGGCCCCGCCGGCGCAGCAAGTTCATCGTGGACCTTGCGCAACGCGAGATCGCCCGGTTGGAGTTGCTCGAGGCCGCCAAGGCAGCCGCCGGATCGCTCAGGGATGCAGATGTGCCGAAAGGGTGGGAGACGAGCGATTCGGCTGCCCGATGGGTGCACGCCTTGCGTCAGGAGGACCTCGCCCGTCAGGAGCGCCTCGAGAGGTTGCGGGAGACTTCCGTGGAGGAACCATGACCCGCTATCTCCTGGATACGACGGTGCTGATCGACTTCTCCGTTGGCAGGACGCCCGTCAAGGCACACATCTTGAAGCTCATCCGCGAGGGGAACGACCTCGCCGTCTCCCCGATCTCGGTGGCGGAGTACTACGCCGGCATCAGCCCGGGGGATGACCCGGACATGGATCGCTTCATTCGGCGGCTGCCTTGCTGGGATACCTCGCGCGAGATCGCCATGATCGCCGGGGACTATCGCTTTCGATTCCGACATACCCACCAGAGGAAGCTGCCCACACCCGATACGGTCATCGCCGCCACCGCTCGCCACCATGATGCGACCCTATTGACCAACAATCCAAAGGACTTTCCGATGACCGATATCGCCGTCGAGCGGCTGGGGGCGTAGAGGGATCTTGGCCCGGCGGTGACACCCGTCGACGTGCCTCCGGCTTACGCGCACCGTGCGTACAGCGGGATGCATCGCCGCCCAAACCAGCACCGGACCCGCCGCCCGGCGGGGCGCCGCTCCCTTACCGCGCCGCCGCCCGATACACCTCCAGCGTTTGCCGCGCCGTCGCCGCCCACGAGAACGTCGCCGCCCGCGCCAGGCCCCGGGCGCGCATTTCGGCGGCGACGGCCGGTTGCCCGAGGACCTCGGCGAGCGCCCGGGCCCACGCCCGCGCGTCGTCCGGCGGCACCAGGCGCCCCGCGTCGCCGACCACCTCCGGGAGGCTCGACGCGTCCGCCGCGACGACCGGCGCGCCGCACGCCATGGCCTCGAGCGGCGGCAGCCCGAAGCCCTCGTAGCGCGACGGGAACGCGAACACCGCGGCGCCGCTGTACAGCGCCGGCAGGTCGCCGTCGGCCACCGGGCCCAGGAACCGCACGCGCGCGCCGGCCGGCAGCGCCGCAGCGCGCGCCCGGAGGTCGTCGTAGCGGGGATCCCAGCGCCCGGCGATCACCAGCTCGACCTCGCCCGCGGCGGCGATACCCCCCGCGGCGAGGATGCCCCACGCATCGATCAAGGTCCCCAGGTTCTTGTGCGGCTTGTTGATGCCGACGTAGAGCACGTAGCGTTGCGCCAACCCGAGGCGATCGCGCAGCGCGGCCACGGTGCCCGCGTCCATGGGCCGGAAGCGCCCGTCCGCCGCCAGCGGCGTCGCCGTCACCCGCTCGGGCGCGAGGCCGTACGCCGCGACGATGTCGCGGCGCGATGCGTCCGAGATCGTCAGCACGTGGCGCGCGTCACGCAAGGCCAGCCGCAGCGCCAGCCCCAGCAGCGCGGCCCGCGCCCGCGACACGCCCCCCGGCGCGTGATGCGTGATGAGGTCGTACACCGTGGCCACCGTTGGCACGCCGGGCCAGTACGGCCCCGCCCAGTACGTGGCGTGGAACACGTCCGCCCGCGCGGCGGCGATCGCGCGGCGCATGCGCCACTGCGACGCCAGGGCGAAGACCGGCGCATCCACCCGCCGCAGCGCCACGTTGGCGTGGCGCGCCAGGCGCTCGGCGCCAAACCGCGTGTCGCGCGCCCCGGCCTCGAGCACGACCTCGAACGCGTCCTCCGGCGCCACCGCGGCCAGGGCATCCACGAGCTGGAACACGTACCGCCCGATGCCCGGGAAGTGGTCGTCGATCACCCGGCCGTCGATGACCACGCGCAT
>QEVT01000034.1 GCA_003576755.1 bacterium
GCGTGCACCCGCCGAGGGCGACGGCGACGACGCCGAGCAGGGCGAGCCCCACCCGCCGGCGCGGCCACGCCCATGCCGGTGCAACCGGGGGCGACGTCGGGGCGACACCGGTGAAGCGGTTCATGACGGCCGGAGCATACCCGTCGCGGACCCACAGGGCCAACCGACGGCGGTCGGCCGGCCCCGTCACGGCTGCCCGCAGCCGCTCCCCCCCGCGCACCGGAACTCGAAGCGGCCCTCCACGTGGATGCGGCGCGATGTGCCCGCGGTTGGCGTCGCGCCGTCGGAGCCCGTTGCCTCCGCGGCATCGAAGGTGAAGGTGCCCGCCACCCGTTCGGCGTCGAAGTGCGTGACCTCGAACCGGCCGGGCTGGCTGACCTGCCACGTGCTCGCGTGTCGCACCCCGTCGGCGGATTTCTCGGCGGCGAAGATGACGGGCGTGAAAGGCGCGTCGCCGGGCACGACGGCACCGAAGCCGTCCGCGGGCGAGATGGGGTACTGGCCCGCCGCGAACGGGATCTGCGTCGCGTCGGCGGAAACGTTCTGAAACGTGACCGTGAAGAGGCCTTCCTCGTCGCTCCCGCTGCACGAGAGCGAGAAGATCGGCGCCACCATGCCGGCCAGGCCTTCGTCCGCGTTGGCCATCAAGGCCTCCATCGCGGCCGCCATGGCGGCCTGCGCCCCGGCGGCCTCCGTCGGATCCCAGCTCGGATCGGGCGTCGCGTCGCCCATGCTCGCATAGATGTCGCGCGTCGACGCCAGCGAGCTCTGGACCAGGGCCTCGACCTCGGCGTCGGTCATCCAGTACCGTGTGCGGAACAAGTCGTCGCGTCCCACCGGGTCCGGCGCGATGCGGTCGACCGCGGCGGTGAACGCGCGCTCCAGGTCGCCGGTGACCGTGACCTCGCACGTGCCGACGCCGTACCCGACCGGGTCGGAGCCGGCCGCCCCGTGCGTGGCGCCCGCGCCGGCCGCCGCGTCCGCGGTGGCGCCCTCGCCGCCGGTCATGCTGCTCGCCAGGCCCTCCGACGCCGCCTGCGGCGCGGCGGAGGTCGGCATGCCCGACGGCGCCGCCGGGGCTTGCCCGATGCCGGTATCTCCGTTGCCGGCGTCTTCCCCGCAGGCCGACGCTGCGATCACCGACACGATCAGCACGACACATGGTACGAAGCGCGACCTCACGGCAGCCTCCTTTGGTCTTGGCAAGGGTGTTCGGGCCGGCGTGACTCACGACGATCGGAACGATCGCAGGTCCAGGCCGTCCACCCGGGGTTGCCGTGATCTACGTGGCTCCGCCAGGAACGTTGCTGGCCGGCGGACCGGCTGTCGGCACGGCCACGGTGCGGTAGCGGCCGGCGTTCGGGTCGTCGCTGCTGCAGGGCGGGCGAGTCGGCCGACGGGCGCTGGACGTGCCGGCCTCGCACCCGGCGACGGATCGCACGGGGTGGGGGACGGGTGCCGCACCGCGCGCATCAGATCGGCGTCGGCGCCACCGCGCGTGCCCAGGGCTCCAGCTCGCCGAGCCACGCGTCGTGCGTGGCCGCCGCCGGCAGCGGCTTGCGCGCGACCACCAGGTCGCTGCACCCTCGGTACGTCACGATGGCCGTGGTGACCTCGAGCCCCGCGTCGCCGAACACCCCCCGGAACTCGTCGAGCGTGTGCAGCCAGTAGCTGCCGGCCGACTGACGCTGCGCGATGTGCCGGTTCTGCCGCAGGCCGGCCAGCGCCCGGACGTACAGCCGCACCGCGCGCACGAGGCCGTGCCGCCGCACCGTGGCGCCGAAGATGTAGCGCGCCCACTCGCCGGTGTCGAGCACCCGGCCGGGGTCGCAGGCCAGGACGTGGCCGCCCGGCGTCAGCCACTCCGACAGGCGCCGCACCACCCCGCGCGGGTCCGGGAAGGCGTAGAGCGCATGGACGGCCGTGACGCCCGCCACGCTGCCGGGCTCCAGGTGGAAGGCGTCGATGTCCGCGGTGCGGATCTCGATGTTCGTCAGGCGGCGCGCCGCCGCCTTCCCGGCCGCGATGGCGTTCATCTCGGCGTTGCCGTCGAGGTGGATCACCGTGCAGTCCGGATACAGTTCCGCCAGCGCCAGCGAGAAGTTGCCCGAACCGGCCCCGATGTCGACGAGCCGCGAGCCCGGCACCGGCGACCACGTGCCGGCGATGTCGCGGAACCGGCGCACGAGGTCCTGGTACGCCGGGTTGTGGGCCGCGATGAGGTCGTACACCGTCGCGTAGCCGGTCCAGTCGGTGTCGGGCAGCGCTTCGAACGCGGTCCGACCGTCATTCCGAACGGCTTGCCGCGGGTGTGGGGATCGGGGCGCGCCGTTCACCGGCGCACCCGCTTGCGTCGCGGGCGCCTCGGTCCGGGCGGGCAGGATCGGTCGGTAGAGGCCGTTCACAGCCGCACCTCCCCTTCCAGCGCCGTGTGCACCACGCGGACGCCGCGCGTCGCCTCGGCGACCGTCAACAGGTCTTCGAGGCGGTCCATCTGGGCGAACAGCTCGTCGGAGTACGGCAGCAGATACGGCAGGCTGAGCCGGCCGGTCGCCGCGTGGGGTTGATCGGTGGTCGCCAGGTGCCGCAGCGCCGCGCGCAGCGGGTCGCCGCCGTTGGCGTGCGGCGGGGTGGCGTGCGCCAGCTCGATGTCGTGGCGCCGGAAGAGCGGCGCCGCGAAGCACGCCGGGGAGAGCGCGAGCGCGGTGGGCGCGCAGCCGTCGGCAAACAGCGGGATCAGCGGCAGGCCCATCTTGCGCCGGATGATCAGCGCGGAGCGCGGCGCGCACGAGCAGAGGTAGCCCGCGTACGGCTGCCCGTTGCGCCGGATGTGGTACGCGGCCGTCAGGCGGTGGACGCCCAGGCATGCCTCGGCCGTGGCGAAGCGCAGGACGTAGTCCTCCTCGACGCTGGTCAGCACGCCGCGTTCGGCCAGGTCGTGCAGATCCGCCGGGTCGATGGTGACCCAGCGCCGCAGCTCGAGGAGGTGTGTCTCGTCCAGCCGGTAGGGGTCGAAGCCGGGCAGCGCCGGGTAGCGGTAGCCGCCGAGCAGCGCGTGGGTCTGCAGCGAGCTGTCCGGCCAGCCCACGGCGTCGGCGATGCAGCGATCGCGGCGCGTGCCGCGCACGACGTGCATGACCCCCAGCGCGATGGGGCGCTGCGACCGGTCGTACGTGAACATGGCCGCCAGGTGGGCGACGGCGTGCGTGGCGGCCAGGTCGGCCCGGAAGCTGGCCACCAGGTCGGCGCACGCGGTGTCGAAGGCGGTGGTGCCCGGCTCGAGGCCGAGCACTTCGGCGATGTAGGCGTCGTGGCCAAGGAGGTCGCGCGTGAAGCGCGCCGTGGTCATGTCCGCCACGGCGGCCCGATGGTCGGCGCCGAGGCGCTCGACGGGGCCAGTGATGACTTCGAGCATGGGATCCTCCGATCGTCTCCCGTGGGCCGCGGCCTGCCGGGCCGGCTTTCCCGCCCGTCCCGCGCTTCGCGGCGGCCCTGAAGCGAACACGTCTCGTGCATCAGCGTACCGTGTCGCCGCGCGGCACGGTTGGGCGATCGGACACGAATCGGACCACTCGGCGGCGGGCCAGCGGCGGGCGTCGGCCGGCGATGCCCCCGCGGGGAGCAAGCGACGGCGGCATCCAAGGGTTCAACCGCGTCTTGCCGTGGGAATTGACGCCTCCCGGCTGAGGGCGTGACACATCGCACACGCGGGCTCTTGCACAACACGTATCTCCCTGGGAGCGCGGGCTCCCAGGAACGGCGTCTCTGTCGACGCGATGTGTCACGCCCTCAGCGCCTCCCGGGCCGGCGGCCAGCTCGATGCCGCTCGATGGTGCCCCCGTATCTTTTCGTGCTAGAGAACGACTTAAGCAATGCGTATGCGTGCGTCTTGCGTGCGATCGTCATGGATCCACCGTCGGTGTTCGTGAGGTCGGCAAGCGGACGGAGCGCACCGGACGACCGAGAGGAGCGTGAGACATGCTGCGTCTGTCGAGGGCGGTCGGGGTTGGATTGGCGTTGGGCGCGTGGCTGGCGGTCCCGCATGCCACCCACGCCTACACCGGCACCGAGGTCGACGTGCAGGACGGCAAGACCGGCTACATGGACCCGTGGGCGTACGGCTACAACCTGGTCCTCATCAACAACAGCGACTCGAACATCGCGGCGACGTGCGTCCACCCCAAGTCGGCGGCGCCGGCGACCTTCTCGTGCACCTACGGCACCGACGACCTGGGCTTTTGCGGCGGCACGTGCACCACGCCCGGGTCGACCGACAGCATGACGATGCTGGTCACGTTCGTCGGCGCCGCCTGCGACAGCTCGCCGGTGTGCTCGGGGCCGGACGGGTCGCCGGGTTCGCGGCCGGCGGACATCGCGGTGGACTACATCGAGCTGCCGTTCTCGGGGCTGCGCGACCTCGGCGTGCGCCAGACCAACTCTGGGCCGCTGGCGGTGTCGATCGCGGGCCTGGCAGCCGTCGAGACGGACGGCGCGGCATGGGCGCGGGTGCTGGCGGCCCTGTCGCTGGCGGCCGTCGCGCTCGCGACAGCGCCGCGGCGGAGGATCCGTCTGGCCGCGGCCGCCGGCGGGGCGTTCGTGGCGTTCGCCGTCGGCGGGTGGGCGGCCGACGCCGGCGCGGTGACCGGGATGTGGGTCGACCAGGGCCTCGACGCCGGCTCGCCGCTCGTCGGCGGGACGTTCACCGAGCAGATCGGGGCGGGCCAGCCGAACGCCGTCGGCAATGCCGTGGGCGTGGCCAGCCACCTCGACGGCGGGGTCCAACAGTGGTCGATCACGGGGCTCACCGTGGCGGCCTTCGCGCCGCACACCGGCGACCTCATCGGCGGCACGCGGCAGAACGGCCGGCTGCGGGTGGTGCTGCCCTTCAAGACCAAGGACGTCACGACGTACGCCGGCGGGACGCTCACGCTACACCCCGGCCCGACGGGCCGCCCCTATCCGTGGAGCGACGGCGCGCCGGTCGTGGTCGCCGTCAGCAAGGCCGTCGCCACGACGTTCACCGAGACCGACGCCGCAGGCGTCCCGCTGGTCAAGGACGGCGAGACGGCCCGCACCACGACGCTCGAGGTCACCGGCGTGGCGGGCGGCAAGGACGTCGGCATGACGCTGGTGCTGAGCGGCGACGCCGCAAAGGCCGGCGGCGCGGCCACCGACGGGCTGGACGTGGTGCTGCTCGAGGTCCACTGATTTCCGGCAGCGCGCGGCCGGCGGGCGACCTCCCGTCGGCCGCGCCGGTGCCGCCCCCCGACGCCGACCGTCAGTCGCCCCCCCGAACCCCGCCGCCGGCGCGCTGGTCGGCGATGATGCGGCTGACGGCCCAGCCGATGGCGCCGCCGGCGATGCCGGGCGCCAGGGCCAGGCCCGCCTCGATGACGTGCCGCACCTCGTTGTCGTAGGGCGGCGCCCAGCCCACGGCCCTGGCCAGGGCCTGGCTCGCGGACGGCGTGCCGCCGATGGCCAGCATCCACAGCCACGACAGCCGCGGGCGCCACGCGCTGAGCACGGCGGCGCCGACGAACACCGCGGCGGCGACGATGTCGGTGTCGTCGGATCGCAGGTTGAGCCAGCCGACGCCGAGCACGACGGCAGCGCCGAGGACGAGGGGCTTGAGGGTGGCGGACGACACGTGACCTCCGGGGCGGGGCGTCGGGCGCGATGCCTGATGATACCATGCCGCCGCGCCGGGCCCATGCCTGCCGCCCGGGGTGCCGCCGGCCGGGCCCGTGGATGCCCGAGGGAGCCGTCGGCCCGGTCCGAATCGTGTCCCAGTTCCGCCCGCGATCGTCAACGCGTCGCATCCGACAGAGGCAGACATGGCGCATGCCTCTGGAATCCGCGCCCCTAAGGGCCTACAATCGCACCGTTGCCGCACGGTCGCTATCCCGCACCATGGAGGCCAGACGCCATGCCCTACGCCCGCCCAACCCGTCGCTCGTGGGCCGAGCCGTGGAAGGTCAAGATGGTCGAGCCCATCCGGATGACCACGCGCGCCGAGCGCGAGCGGTTCATCGCCGAGGCCGGCCACAACACGTTCCTCCTGCGGTCCGACGACGTGTACATCGACCTCCTGACCGACAGCGGCACGAGCGCGATGAGCGACCGCCAGTGGGCCGGCATGATGCTCGGCGACGAGGCCTACGCCGGCAGCCGCAACTTCTACCACCTGGCCGACGCCATCACCGAGCACTACGGCTACCGCTACGTCGTGCCCACGCACCAGGGCCGCGGCGCCGAGAACATCCTCAGCCGGATCCTGATCAAGCCCGGCGACCACGTGCCGGGCAACATGTACTTCACGACGACGCGCCTGCACCAGGAGCTGGCGGGGGGCACGTTCGTCGACGTCATCGTCGACGAGGCGCACGACCCGGCCAGCGAGCACCCGTTCAAGGGCGACGTCGACCTCGCCAAGCTCGAGCGCCTCATCGAGGCCGTCGGCGCCCCGCGCATCCCGTACGTCAGCGTCGCCGGCACCGTCAACATGGCCGGCGGCCAGCCGCAGTCGATGGCCAACATGCGCGCGCTGCGGGCGCTGTGCGACCGGCACGGCCTGCGCATCATCCTCGACGCGACGCGCGCCGTCGAGAACGCGTGGTTCATCCAGCAGCGCGAAGCGGGCTACCGCGACCAGACCGTCGCGCAGATCCTCCTGGAGTACTGCCGCCACACCGACGGCTGCACGATGAGCGCCAAGAAAGACAGCCTGGTCAACATCGGCGGCTGGCTGGCCATGAACGACGAGGGGCTGTTCGAGGAGGCGCGCAACCTCGTGGTGGTCTACGAGGGGCTGCACACCTACGGCGGCCTGGCCGGCCGCGACATGGAGGCGATGGCCCAGGGCATCCGCGAGAGCGTGCAGGACGACCACATGCGGGCGCGCGTCGGGCAGGTCGAGTACCTCGCGGCGCACCTCGTCGACTGGGGCGTCCCGATCGTGCGCCCGGTCGGCGGGCACGCGGTGTTCCTCGACGCGCGCGCCATCTACGCGCACCTGCCGCAGGACGCCTTCCCCGCCCAGGCGCTGGCCGCGGACCTGTACGTCGACTCCGGCGTGCGCAGCATGGAGCGCGGCATCGTGTCGGCCGGTCGCGACGAGGCCACCGGACGGCACCGCTACCCCAACCTCGAGCTCGTGCGGCTGACGATCCCCCGGCGCGTGTACACCCAGGCGCACATGGACGTCGTCGCCGAGTCGGTGCTGGCCGTGTTCGACGCCCGCGAGCGGGCGCGCGGCCTGCGGATGGTCTACGAGCCGCGCTACCTGCGCTTCTTCCAGGCCCGTTTCGAGCGGGAGGCGTAGGCATGGCGTTCAAGACCATCATCGAGCCCTTCCGCATCAAGTCGGTCGAGCCCATCGCGTGGACCACGCGCGAGGAGCGCGTGGCGCACCTGGCGGCGGCGCACCACAACCTGTTCCTGCTGCCGGCCGACGCCATCCTCATCGACCTGCTCACCGACTCCGGCACGGGCGCCATGTCGACGCACCAGTGGGCCGGCATCATGGAGGGCGACGAGAGCTACGCCGGCAGCCCGAGCTGGGTGCGCTTCCGCGACTCGGTGCAGGACATCTTCGGCTACGCCCACGTCATCCCGACCCACCAGGGCCGGGCGGCCGAGCGGATCCTGTTCGGCATCGTCTGCAAGCCGGGCGACGTGGTGCCCAACAACACGCACTTCGACACGACGCGCGCCAACGTCGAGTTCACCGGCGCCGAGGCCGTGGACCTGCCGATCGCCGAGGCGCGCGAGCCCGGGGCCGAGCACCCGTTCAAGGGCAACATGGACGTGGCGGCGCTCGAGGCGCTGATCGACCGGGTCGGCCCCGGCCGCATCCCGCTGGTCATGCTGACCATCACCAACAACTCGGGCGGCGGCCAGCCCGTCAGCATGGCCAACGCGCGGGCGGTTCAGGCGGTGTGCCGGCGGCACGGGATCCCGCTCTACTTCGACGCCTGCCGGTTCGCCGAGAACGCGTACTTCGTCAAGCTGCGCGAGCCGGGCTACGCCGACCAGACGCCCAAGGCGATCGCCCAGGCGATGCTGCGGCTGGGCGACGGCTGCACGATGAGCGCCAAGAAGGACGGGATGGCCAACATCGGGGGCTTCCTGTGCACCAACGACGACGCGCTGGCGCAGCAGGAGGAGAACCTCCTGATCCTCACCGAGGGCTACCCGACGTACGGCGGGCTGGCCGGCCGCGACCTCGAGGCCATCGCCATCGGCCTGCAGGAGGCGCTGCACGAGGACTACCTGCGCTACCGCATCACCGCCACGCGCTACCTCGGCGACCACCTGACCGCCGCCGGCGTGCCGATCGTCCGCCCGCCCGGCGGCCACGCGATATACATCGACGCACGGGCGTTCCTGCCGCACGTGCCGCCCGAGCAGTTCCCAGGCGTGTCGCTCGGCTGCGCGCTGTACGTCGAGGGGGGCATCCGGACGGTCGAGATCGGCACGCTGATGTTCAAGGACGCGGCCCGCCACGACCTCGTGCGCCTGGCGATCCCGCGGCGGGTGTACACCCAGAGCCATATCGACTACGTGGTCGAGGTGGTCCTGCACGTTTGGGCCCGGCGCGAGCGGCTGGGCGGCTACGGGCTGACGTACGCGGCGCCGTTCCTCCGGCACTTCACGGCGCGGCTGGCGCCGCTGAAGGGGTAGCGCGCGGCGGCGGGGGCCGCGTCACGCGGGCGGTGGGCCGGGCTCGTCGACGGCGTCGCGCGCCGCGTGGACAACCCGCCACAGGCGCGCGTACTCGGGCGCGACGCTGGGGTCGAGCGCGTCGGACAGGGCGAGCGGCAGCGCCAGCGCGCGGATCATCTCGATGACGTCGGCGATGTCCTTGAGGCGGTGCTCGGCGCTCAGGCCGGAGGCGAGCTTGAGCGCGACGAGCGTCGGCAGCGGCACGACGCGGATGCCGTCGCGCACCTCGGCGGCCGTGGCGGGGTCCGGGAAGGCCACGGGCTTGGGCCGGCCGTCGCCGGGGTACGCGCCGGTCTCGACGATCTCGACCCGCACCTGGGTCTCGGTATCTCGGAAGGTGCGCGCCGCGCCCTCGAAGGCCGGCCGGTAGCCGCGCCCCACCAGCTCGGCCCGGAAGCGGGCGAGCCCGGCGGACGTCATGACGACGTCGACGTCGGTGGTCATCCGCACGTAGCCGTGGGCGCTCTGCGCCAGCGCGCCGATGACGGCGTAGGGGATGGCGGCGGCGTCGAGGCGCTCGGCCAGGCGGGTCAGGGTCTGGTAGACGGCGCCCCGGCCCTCGAAGTACGCGCCGGACTCCCGCAGCGCGGCCGCGAACGACGCGCGGACGCGCGTCTCGTAGGGGACGGCGGGCGAGGATGGTTCGTCCATGGGCGTGGCGCGCGGCGCCGTGCTCCGGCGCCGGCAGCGTCAGCATAGCCCAGGGCAGGCGCCGCGCCAACCGGATCCACAGCGTGGCCTGGGCGGCGAGCCAGTGGGCCCGCCGGCTGGGCATGTCGGCCGGCCCGGCTGCGGCGCAACGCGCGGTGCCGCAGCTTCGTCCATGCATGCGGGGCCATGTTGCACGACCACTACTGCTCACAGCCCGGGCCGGTCCGCCCGCCGCGCTTCGCCGTCGGCACGCTTGCGCTGTCGGCGGTGTTTGGAGCCCTTGTCGCCTTGGCGGCGCCCGGCATGCTCGGTGCCGCGAGGGTGCAGACGACCGGCGTCCCGATCGCCGCCGTGCATGACGCACCCGCCGCCCCCGCGTCGGCGGAATGCCCCTTCCCCGCGCCGCACCTCGACGGCTGTCAGCCGGTCGCGTTCTCAGGCGGTGTCGACTGCGGTATCGATTGCGCCACGGCGCCGGGCATGTCGTGCACGGTCGAGCTGTGGGCGCGCGACCTCGTCGGCGAAGCCCCGCCGGTCATCCCGATCCCGTTGGCGACGATCGAAGGCTGGTGGTCGGTGTGGTCGGAGAGCCGGCAGCGCCGCTACCTGATCTACGACGGCGCACACGTGATCGGCGGCGGGAATCGACGCCAGCTCACGTTCTGCGCGCGCGGCTGCGACCTGCGGCTCGAAGGCTACCGCTGGGTTGAGGAGGGCGGCGGCGATGCCGTACGTGGCAAGGTCGTCGACGCCTTTTGCAGTAGCTGCGTGCTGCCGACGGCGACGCCCGACAAGGGCGCGCGGCGCCTGCCCGAGCGCTGCGTGTGGCGCCGCTACCTCCCGCTTGCGTTCACCGACACCGCGCCGCCGCCTCCCACGGCTCCAGCGGTCCCCCTGGCCTATCTGGGCGGCAACACGACGTCGGTGGTTGCCGTCGGTGCCCGCGTATACGCCGGCACGGGCATGCGGCTGGAGGTCATCGACCTGCCGCCCACGGGCGACCCGCCGGGCACCGTCGGCGCGCATGTGGTGCTCCCCGGCCCGATCGGTCGTGTGCAGGCCTTCGGCGATCGCGTCTTCGCCACCACCGAGGACGGCGCGGTGCACGTCGTTCAGCCCGACGCGCCCGGCGGGCCGCGCGTGACGGCGACGATCCCGCCACCGGCGGCAGTCGCCGGGGTGTTCATCACGGCGGTCGGGCTGGCGTACCTGGCGATGCCCGGCAAGGGCATCGGCATCTTCGACGTCCGCGACCCGGCGCACCCCGCGCCGCTGGGAGGCTTGAGCCTGCCGGGAACCGCCCGCGACGTGGTCGTCGACGGCGACATCGCCTACGTGGCGCTCGGAGCCGCAGGGCTCGCCGTGGTCGACGTGCGTCGTCCGGCCGGGCCGCTGCTCCGCGCACGGGTTGCGCTGCCGGGCGAGACGAGCCGCATCGTGCTCGCCGGGCGCTACGCGTACGCCGTGGCCGGCGGCGACGTCCGGCTGGTCGACATTCGGCGGCCGCCCGAGGCACGGCTCGTGCTGACCCTTCGCACGCCGGGCGCGGCGCAAGCCGTGGCCGTGGTCGGCGATCGGGCCTTCGTGGCGGACGGCGCCGAGGGGATCACGGCCTTCGACGTCTCGAACCCGCTGGCACCGGTGCGCACCGACGTGGTCGACACGCCCGACTGGGCGATGGACGTGGCGGCGGCGGGCCCGCACGCGTTCGTCGCCGCGCGCATCGGCGGTCTGCGGGTCTTCGAAGCGCGCGACCCGCGCGCGGTGGCGGAGGTCGGCGTGGTCCAGGACGTTGCCTACCCGCACCGCGTCGCGCTGACCGGCAGGCACGCGATCGTCGCCACCGACCAGCAGGGGCTGGCGGTGGTCGACGTCGCGGGTCCAGGGCCACCGGCCGTCGTCGGACGGGCGCCGCTGACGGGGGTGGGCTACGACGTCGCGGTCGCCGGAGACCTGGCGTACGTCCAGACGATGAACTGGAGCAACTACCTGACCGTGGTCGACGTCGCGGACCGTGAGCGTCCGCGGGTGCTGTCGGTCGTCGGGCTGGACGGCTTCGCCGGGCAGACCGCCGTCGGCCCCCGGCACGCGTACCTGGCGGTCGGGCAGGCATCCATCCTCGTGATGGACCTCGCGGTCCGGCCGGCGCCGCGGCGGATGGCGGACGTGCCGATGCCCGAGAACGTCCACCACGTCGCGCTGGCGGGCGATCACCTGTACGCGTCGATGGGCCGCGAGGGCCTGGCGATCCTGCGGCTCGACGACCCCGCTCGACCCCGGCTCATCGGCATCTACCGGGGCGGCGGGAGCGTGAACGTCGTCGTGGTCCAGGGCGCCATCGCCTACGTGGCCGCCGGGCTGGGCGGCCTGGACATTCTCGCGGTCGGGGACCCGGCGGCACCGCGCCGCATCGGCCGCGTCGGGGTCGGCGGCCCGGCGGAGCGGGTGTCGGTGGCCGGCCGCATGGCTTACCTGGTCGTCGGCGGCCATGGGAGGGTCGTCGCGGTCGACGTGTCCGATCCGGGCGCCCCCTTCGTCCGCGGGTCCTTCGTCATCCCGGGTCAGGCCAAGGACGTATCGGCCACGGCGGACACCGTGGTGGTCGGCGGCGACCTGGTCGGGCTGGTGCAGCTTCGGCCGTGGCTGCCCGCGGCGCGCCAGGGCACCGGCCGTAAGCGTGCGGCGGCAGGGTCCGGGGGCAGACGCCCTGCCGAAGACGTGCCACCGGTCATGCAACCAGGGTGGCATGGCGTGGCGGACGGCATCGCGCAGGCGCGTGGAGGCCCCCGTCACCCCTTCCCAAACACGAACCCCCCGCCCCCGTCCGCCCCGTCGCCGCCCACGTCCACCCGCACGCGGTCGCCCGCCTCGAAGCCGCCCTCGAGCAGCGCCAGCGCCAGCGGGTTCTCGATCCGGCGCTGGATGACGCGCTTGAGCGGGCGGGCGCCGTACGTCGGGTCGTAGCCCTCGTCGACCAGCCGCCGCCGCGCCGCGTCGGTGACCTCGAGCCCGAGGTCGCGCGCCGCCAGGCGGCGCGCCAGGCCCGCGAGCTGCAGGTCGACGATGCGCCCGAGGTCCTCGCGCGAGAGGGCGTGGAACACCACGATCTCGTCGACGCGGTTGAGGAACTCCGGCCGGAAGTGCCGCCGCAGCTCGTCGAGCACCGGCCCCGTCGCCGCCTCCGCCCCGAGGTCCTGGATCACGTGCGAGCCGATGTTCGACGTCATGATCACGAGCACGTTCTTGAAGCTGACCACCCGGCCCTGGCTGTCGGTCAGCCGGCCGTCGTCGAGCACCTGCAGGAGCACGTTGAACACGTCGCCGTGCGCCTTTTCGATCTCGTCGAACAGCACGACGCTGTACGGCCGCCGGCGGACCGCCTCGGTGAGCTGCCCGCCCTCCTCGAATCCCACGTAGCCCGGCGGGGCGCCGATGAGCCGCGCCACCGTGTGCCGCTCCTGGTACTCGCTCATGTCGATCCGCACCACGGCGTCGTCGTCGTCGAAGAGCTGCTCGGCCAGCGCCCGCGCCAGCTCGGTCTTGCCCACGCCCGTCGGGCCCAGGAAGATGAAGCTCCCGATCGGCCGCTTGGGGTCCTGCAGCCCCGCCCGCGCCCGGCGCACGGCGTTGGCCACCGCCCGCACCGCCTCGTCCTGCCCCACGACGCGCGCGTGCAGCCGGTCCTCGAGGTGCACCAGCTTCTGGACCTCGCCCTCCATCAGCTTCGACACCGGGATGCCGGTCCACTTGCTGACGACCTCGGCGATCTCGTCGGGCCCGACCTCCTCCTTGAGCAGCATGCGCCCCTCGGCCTGCCGCGCCGCGGCGTCCGCCTCGAGCTGCTCGACCTTGCGGCGCAGCTCGAGCAGCGTGCCGTACTGCAGCCGGCTGGCGGTCTCGAAGTCGCCGCGGCGCTGGGCGTCGTCGATGCCGTGCTGCGTGCGCTCGATCTCCTCCTTGGCCCCCGCCAGGTCGGTGATCAGGCGCCGCTCGTCCTCGATGCGCGCCTCGAGCGCCGCCCGGTCGGCCTCGCGCGCCCCGATCTCGGCCTCGATCTGCGCCAGCCGGTCGCGGCTGGCCTTGTCCTTCTCCTGCTTCAGGGCCTCGCGCTCGATCTGGAGCTGCAGGATCTCGCGCTTGAGCGCGTCGAGCTCCTGCGGGTCGCTGGTGATCTCCATCCGCAGCCGGCTCGCGGCCTCGTCGAGCAGGTCGATGGCCTTGTCGGGCAGGAAGCGGTCGGCGATGTAGCGGTCGGAGAGCGTGGCCGCGGCGATGACCGCGGCGTCGGTGATGCGCACGCCGTGGTGCACCTCGTAGCGCTCCTTGAGCCCGCGCAGGATCGACACCGTGTCCTCGACCGTCGGCTCGCCGACGAGCACCGGCTGGAAGCGCCGCTCGAGCGCCGCGTCCTTCTCGATGTGCTTGCGGTACTCGTCGAGCGTCGTCGCCCCGATGGCGTGCAGCTCGCCGCGCGCCAGCATCGGCTTGAGCATGTTGCCGGCGTCCATGGCGCCCTCGGCCGCCCCGGCGCCGACGATGGTGTGGAGCTCGTCGATGAACAGCACCACGGCGCCCTCGGCGCCCTGGACCTCGTTGAGCACGGCCTTCAGCCGCTCCTCGAACTCGCCGCGGTACTTGCTGCCGGCCACCATGGCCCCGAGGTCGAGCGACACGATCGTCTTGTCCTTCAGCGCCTCCGGCACGTCGCCGCGCACGATGCGCCCGGCCAGGCCCTCGACGATGGCGGTCTTGCCGACGCCGGGCTCGCCGATCAGCACGGGGTTGTTCTTGGTGCGCCGGCTGAGGATCTGGATGACGCGGCGGATCTCCTCGTCGCGCCCGATGACGGGGTCGAGCTTGCCGGCGCGCGCCTCGGCCGTCAGGTCCCGGCCGTACTGCGCCAGCGCCTGATACGTGCTCTCGGGGGTCTGCGACGTGACGCGCTGGGCGCCGCGCACGGTCTTGAGGGCGCCGAGCACGCGGTCGCGCGTCACGTGGTGGCGGCCGAGGATCTCCCCGGTGTGGCGGTCGCCGTGGTCGACCAGCGCCAGCAGCAGGTGCTCGGTGCTGACGAACTGATCGCCGAACGGCTGGAGCTCGTCGTGCGCGGACACCAGGGCATCGCGCAGCGCCCGGCCGACGACGGGCTCGGACCCGCCCGTCACCTTGGGCAAGCGGTTCAGCACGGCGGTCAGCTCGACGCCGACCTGCGCGACGTCCACCCCCATCCGCGCCAGCACCTGCGGCACGACGCCGTCGGCCTGGCCGAGCAGCGTCTGGAGCAGGTGCACCGGCTGGATCTCGCCCTGGCCGTTGCGCGCGGCCAGCGCCTGCGCGGCGACGACGGCGTCCTGCGCCTTTTGCGTGAAGCGGTTGATGTTCATCGATGGCCCCTCCGGCGTAAGAGTCTACCGGTTCAGACGCGCCGTGGGGCGGGGATCGGCGTTAGCGGCGTGTTAGAGATCGCCGGCGGCGGGCGGAGCGCCGGGCTGGGCTCCTCTCGCCTCCCACCGCCGGATGTTCTCGTCGATCTGGTGCTCGTGCAGGAGGTCGTGGCCGGCGATGGCGCCGATGAGAGCGGCCAGCGACTCTGGTCCCCGCTCGCTGTGCAGCCCCCAGCAGGCGCGCGCGTCGGGCGTGGTGCGCTCGAGGAAGGCGACGTTGGTGGCCTTGAGCGCCGCGAGCCGGTCGAGGAGCACGTCCACCGCCTCGTGCTGCTCGCCCAGCGCGTCGATCCAGCGCTCCTGGTCGTAGCCGGCGATGGGGCTGCCCGGATTGGCCACGATCTCGCGGTAGCGGTACCCGTAGACCAGCTCGGTCTGCACCAGGTGCGCCACCACCTCGGCGATGGACCACTGCCCCGGCGCCGGCCTCCAACGCACGGCCTCCTCGGCGAGGCCGGCGATGCGCGCGCGGATGCGCGGCGCACAGGCCCGCTGGCTCGCAAACGGGTCGGCGCCGCCCAGAAGCTCGATCTCCGCGCGGATCATCGGCGCGCAGTGCGCCAGGTCCACCGGACCGTAGGCGGTTTCCAGCACGTCTCCCACGCTCATGACCGGACTCCTCGCTCTCTGCACCTGGATGATGGGTTTGGCCCGCTTGCCGCCGCGTCGCTGTGGGCGCCGGCCCCTCGCCCGGCGCCGAACGCGCACGCCGCCCTGCCGGGCGGCTCAGCCGCCGTCGTCCTCCGCCAGCGCCACCAGCCATCGGTTGAGCGCCTCGCGCGCCGCCGGCAGCGCCCGCAGGGCGGCCTGGTTGCCGACCAATGCCGCGGCGTGCGGGACGCCGAGGAGCAGGCGGAACGGGTCCGCGCCGCCCGCGCCGCGCACTTCCGGCCAGAAAGGCGCGAGGTCCGCCGCGAGCGCCGCGTAGCGCCCCTCGAGCTCGGCGCACAGCGCCGCGAAGCCCGCCGCGTCGGCCGCGTCGGCGGCGCCGGCGCGGTACACCGCGATGACCCGCGTCTCGAGCCGGTCCCAGGCCGCGACGAACGCGTCGACGTCGGGCCGCGGGCGGCCGTCGCGGGCGCGCAGGAAGCGCGAGAACGGGTTGGCGGTGGATGGCGGCATGCACGCTCCTCCAGGCGACGGGGGATGGGAGCCGCGTGCTACCGCCCGCCCCAGTAGCGCGCCGGCGGGCACGGGATCTCCTGCACGATGTCCTGGTAGATCATGATCAGCTGCCCGGCGTCGGGCGCCTGGTAATAGTACTCGCGCTCGCTGGCGATCTGCACCAGGACCGCCCGGTCGACGTCGTCGCCGAGCCCGATGGCGAACACCTGCGTGCCCTCGGCATGCGCCCCCGCGGCCTGCGCCACCGCCGCGGCGGGGTCCTCGCCGTTGGAGCGCCCGTCGGTGAGCACCACGATGACCTTGGCGTTCGCCGCCCGCTGGCGCGGGCCGCGCAGCTCGGCGCGCGCCGCCGCGATGCCGCAGCCGATGCACGTCTGATCGGCCAGCGCGATCGCCTCGAGCCCGCGCCGCAGCGCCGAACGGTCCCCGGTCAGCGGCTGCACCACCGTCGCGGCCGCGTTGAACGCCACCACCGCCACCTGCGTGGTGCCGCCGCCGACGAGCAGGCGCTCGACGAACTGCCGCGCCGCCTCGCGCGCCGCGTCGATCTTGGTCTTCCCCGCCGGCGTCATCTGGCCCATGCTCAGCGACGCGTCGATGACGAGCGCGACGTCGACCGCCAGCCGCTCGGGCCGGCAGGCCTGCTCGCGCAGCCCGATGGGCAGGTAGGCGTTGGCCGGCGTCGGCGTGGGCGTCGCCTCGGACGTCGGCGTGACCGAAGGCGTCGTGCTCGGCGTCGGCGAGATCTCGGGCGTCGGGGTCACCGACGGCGTGAGGGTCGGGCTGGGCGTGACGGTCGGCGAGGGCGGGGTGGGCGGCACGGCCCGCCGGTTGGCGGTGAGGACGGCGTTGGGCCGGTTGATGCCGTCGGGGCACGCGGCGAGCGTCGGGCCGGGCACGACGGCGCGGCCGCCGTCCTCGACGGCGAACACCCGGAACTCCGCGGCTCCCTCGCTGGTCGCCGCGACGACGCCGCGGCCGTCGCCGGTCCAGGCCACCGACGGCGCGGGGCCCCACTCGGCGCCGGGGTGGATCGGCAGGCGCGCCACGGCGGCGCGGCCGAGCAGCGCGATGCGCGGCTGCGCCGGCGCGAAGTCGTAGACGCCGACGGCGTCGCCGGTGTGCACGGCCAGGCGGCCGTGGTTGGCGGCGGCGTGGTTGACCGCGACACCCCCGGCCACCGGCACCCCCGCGCCCAGCGCGAGGGTGAACGCCCGCCGGTCCACCACGTCGGCCACGCCGAGCTCGGCGGCGCGCCAGCGGCTGGTGACGACGAAGCGGCCGTCGGGCGTGATGGCGGCATGGGCCAGGTTGAGGTGCTTGCCCGGGCCGGCGGCCGGCTCGCGGTCGAACGGCGGCAGGCGGACCGGGGCGGCCGCCTGGGTCATGCCGGCCACGTCGACGGTGTACACCGTCGCGGCCTCGGTGACGACGTGCGCGAGCTGCCCGCCGGCGGTCGGGAAGACCTCGACGACGGGGCCGTCGACCTCGAGGGCGCCGCGCGCCGGCCCGAGCCGGCCGGCGCCGACCTCGGCGAGGCGGTACTTGCGCACGCTGAACGGCGCGCGCAGCTCGCCCGCGGGAGCGGCGTCGCTGCTCGTGCTGACCAGCAGCGTGTCGCCGTCGGGCAAGAGCGCGAGCCCGGCGCGGGCCACCAGGCGCGCCCCGCCCACGCGGCCCTGGGGGGTCCACCGGCCGCGGTCCTGGGCGTCGCCGCGCACGAGGTAGAGGAAGGGGCTCGTGTCGCCCCGGGCGAGGTTGGCGTGGTTGGCGATGACGAGCGAGAGGTCGGCGCTGGCCGTCAAGCGGCCGGGCGACACGACGCGCTCGCCGCGGAAGAGGGCCTCGCCGGACGCGGCGAACACCGACACGGCGTCGCACCCGGCGGCCGGGCTGAGCGCCATGTCCTCGGTCACCACGACGAGGTCGGCGAGGTCGGCCGCGGTGGTCGCGGGCCCGGCCCGGAGCGGGCCGGCGGCGACGGCCAGCACCCCGGCGAGGGCGAGCACGCACGTGGCGGCGGCGAGGCGGGCGGTGGGGTTCACGGGCTGTGTAACGCGGGAGCGGTGGGGAGGCGTTAGGTGGAGTTGGCGAGCGGGGGGCCGGCCCCCCGGCTCACCGCCCGCCCGCGGTCATCCACCGTCCCCCGGCGCCTCGATCCCCAGCCGCCCGCACAGCGCGCCGACCGGCATCTGGTAGCACCGTTCGATGAAGTGCTCGCGGAAGCCCAGGTCGGTGTTGATGCCGATCATCGCCGCGTTGCTGCCGGCGTTGGAGGTCTCGACATAGCGCGCCCCGGGCACCTCGCGCAGCAGCTTCTCGAGCATCGCCAGCTTCAGCAGCTTGCCCAGCCCGCGCCCCTGGGCGCGGCGCACCACGCCCGTGCCCCATTGGCTGACGAGCACCGGGTCGTCGGGCCTGAAGTTGATGGTCGAGTAGCCCAGGCAGTCGCCCGACGCCCCGTCGATGGCCACGACGCTCCACAGCACGCGCCCGCGCTGGCGCTGGCGCCGCACCTGGTCGGCGAGGCGCTCGGCGTCGAAGCGCTCGGGTTCCTGCTCGAGGCCCTCCATGGGCATCAGGGTCTCGATCTCGTTGATCGCATCGAGGTAGCCGGCGAGGTCGAAGCCGGTCTCGGGGCCGGGGTGGTCGTCCATGGCGAAGAACACGAGCCGCACGTCGCCGGCCTGCGGGCGGCGCTCGGCCAGCTCGGACGCCGCCCGCTCGGCGGACCACGCCGCGAGGTCGAGCCGCGACTTGCGCTCGACGATGCCGGCGGCGACGCCCCAGTCGCGCTCGACGCGCTCGACCAGCGGGCGCGCGGCCGGCGCCGACGCGCGCAGGCAGAAGCCGACCGACGTCACCGGGGCGTCGGCGGCGCGGTGCTGGAGCAGCCGCGCCACGATCGCGCGCCCGATGCCGACGCGGCGGTGCGGCGGGGCGACGTAGGCGTGGATCCACAGGTTGCCGGGGTTGTGGGCGGGGTCGACCGACGCCGACCCGAAGCCGACGGGCTGGCCGTCGCGGCGGGCCACGAGGTTGACCTGCTGCCACGGCCGGCCCCAGCCGAGCGCGTAGTAGCTCCGGACGTCGGCGTGCGCGCGCGGCGGGTCGTCGGCGCCGAGCTCGTGGTCGAGGTCGAGCGTCAGCCACGCCATCGCGTCGAGCACGTCGTCGGGCGTGGCGCCGACGGGGAACACCTCGAAGGTGGTTTGGTCCATCTGGGGTTGACTCCTGGGCATGGATCGGGTCTCCGGCCGGCGTTGCCGGTTGATTCTAGCGGCCGATTGTCGCGCGCGGACCGCCGGTCTATCATTCGCGCGCTGCCTCGACGTCCGGCTGCCACCCGCGACACGTCAGGGAGAAAGTCGAATGGCGTTCACGATCCGCGACATGGCCGACCTGACCCGCGTGCTCGGGGAACACCCCGAATGGCGCGCGGAGCTCCGGCGCCTGGTGCTCACCGACGCGCTGATCTCGGTCCCCGAGCTGATCGAGGATCAAGCGGCGAGCATGCGTCAGCTCACCGAGCGGATGGACCAGCTCACCGCCCGCATGGAGCAGCTCACCGAACGCATGGACCAGCTCGCCGTCACGGTCGAGAAGCTTGCCCAGAGCCAGTCGCGCGCGGCCGACGACATCGGCGAGATGAAGGGCGTGCTCCTCGAGATGGTGTACCGTGACCGGGCGCCAGCGTACTTCGGCCGGCTGCTCCGCAAGGTGCGCGTGGTCGGCGCCGGCGACGTCGTCGACGACCTCGAGGCAGCGCTCGAGGCGTCGGAGCTGAGCGATGTGCTCCTGGCGGACCTGTTCGTGCGCGGCTTGGTCCGGGACCAGCCGGAAGCGCGCGAGGTCTACCTCGTCGTCGAGGTGTTGAACATCGTCGACCGCTCCGACGTCGAGCGCGCAGGCCGCCGCGCGGCGCTCTTCCGCCGCGCGGGGCTCCCGGCCGTCGGCGTCGCGGCCGGGAAGCGCATGACCGACGGCGCCCGGGCGGCGGCGGTCGAGCAGCGGGTGGCCCTGTTCGAGCGGCAGACGCCGTGGAACTGGGAGGGCGCGCTCGAGGGCCTGGCGGCGTGAACCGCTGACCTGGCGGGCGGCCCCAGCGCTGTCACGGGGGTCGGCCGCCAGGCATCGGCGCGGCCCGCCCGCGGCCCGCAGCCCCGCTCACAGCCCGCACCCCATGTCGGCCTCGGTGGCGGCGCGCGTCACGAGGATGTCCGCCAGGAGCGCGAAGTCCGGGTCCACCGTCACGCCCTCGGCCGTGAACGGGACGACGGCGGTCAGCGTGGCCACCGGCGCGTCGGCGCGGCCCGCGGCGCGCACGCTGCGCCCGGCGCCGTGGACGGCGACGACGACCGGCACGTCGAACACGGCCGGCCCGACCGGCGGCCCGGCCTGGCACACGCGGACCGTCACCGTGTCGCCGACCTGGCGCCAGCGAACGTCGAGCGACGGGTTGCCGCCGCGGCGCAGCCACTGCGCGAAGAACGGCTCGAGGTCCTGGCCCGAGGCGGTCTGGAGCGCGGCCTGGAGGTCCGCCGTCGTGGCGTTGCCGAAGCGGTGCGCGTCGTAGTAGGCGCGCACGCCGGCCGTGTACGCCGCGTCGCCGAGCGTGGCGCGCAGCATGTGCAGCACCCAGCCGCCCTTCTCGTAGGTGTTGGTGCCGAACATGTCGGCCAACAGCGGCTGGGTCACCGGCAGGTCGAGCGCCCGCGACAGCACGGCGTAGCGCAGCGCCTCCATCCGCCAGCCCAGCGGCTCGGGGCCGACGCGGCTGGCGCGCCACAGCTCGGCGTAGTACGTGGCAAAGCCCTCGTTGAGCCAGATGTCGCTCCAGGTGTACGGGCTGACGGCGTCGCCGAACCACTGATGGGCGGCCTCGTGGGCGATGAGGCCGTGCTGGCTGCGCGGGGTGCTCGACGCGAACGCGCCGGGCCCGATGGCGGTCATGCTCTGGTTCTCCATGCCGCCGCCGAAGTCGGGCGCGGCGTAGTGGCCGTAGGTGTCGAAGGGGTACGGGGCGACCAGCCGCCCGATGACGCCCAGGATGTCGGGGGTGACGCCGGCCACGCGCATGCCGTCGGCCGGGTCGTTGAGGAAGTAGTGGCGGATGGCGACGCCGCCGGGCCCGGCCTGGTCGGCGGTGCGGTAGCGGCCGACGGCGGTGGTGGCGAGGTAGGTCGCCATGGGCTGGCGCATCTCGAAGACGGCGGTGGTCTCGCCCGCGCCGTCGATGGTCTCGACGGGCACGCCGTTGGCGGTGGCGACGAACGGCTTGGGCGCGGTGATCTCGAACCGGAACAGCGCCTTGTCGCGGGGGTGGTCGTTGGACGGGATCCAGTTGCGGGTGCCGTCGGGCTCGGAGATGGCGTACATCGTGTCGCTGCCGTGCGGCAGGAGGCCGCCGCTGAAGATGTCGGCGCCGCCGGGCACGGGCGCGCCGCCGTAGGTCAGGCGGAGGGTCAGCGCGTCGCCGGCGGCCTTGGCGGCGGGGAGGTCGATCCACAGCTTGTCGGCGTCGTCGGGCCGGGTGTAGGTGGCGGGCTGGCCGTCGGCGGTGACGGTGAAGATGGCGAGGCCCTTGCCGTCCTTGGGGCGCATGAAGTCGAGGCTGAGGCGGTCGAGGCCGTCGAGGGTGACGCGGGCCTCGATGGTGGTGTCGGCCTCGACGCGGCCGGCGAGCGGGTCGACGCGGGCCTTGACGACGTAGCGCTGGACGTCGTAGCCGGTGTTGCCGAGGTACGACAGGTACGGGTCGCCGATGGACGGCTCGCCGGGGGCGTCGAGCGCGGCGGGGCCCGGGAGGCCGGGGGCGTGCGGGCGGGCGCCGGCGCCCGGGCGGTGCATCCCGCGCAGGCAGTCCTCCCAGCGCGCGGCGCACGCGGCGGGGTCGACGCGGTGCTCGGCGC
>QEVT01000372.1 GCA_003576755.1 bacterium
GACATGCCATGAGGCAGACAGCCCAACGTTCTTTGAGACCCTGGCCCATGAACTGCCGCACGGCCGACGGAGCCGCGGCCACCTGACTAACAGCTGGCTACAGCGGCCAGCGCTGCGCACCGTGGCTGAACCGGAGCATTGGCCCTCGTTGGACCGCGCAATCTAGGTTAAGGGCGGGGAGAGGGAGGTACACGTTACCACAACACCCGCACCGGGTACTGGCCGAGCGCCGCATCGCCGGTGACGAGAACCGCGTCTTCCGCCAGGGCCTGCGCTACCAGCAGCCGGTCGAAGGGGTCGTTGTGAATCGTGGGCAAAGTGCCTACGCCATAGACGTGTGCCGGCATGATCGGCAGAATGACCAGACTGTTGGTGGCCACTTGCTGCGCTACGGTGTTCGGCAACGGCATGCGTAGCGTGAGTTTGCCAAGCGGCTGCTTGATCTGCATCTCCCACAAGCTGGCCACACTGAGGAGGAGCAGGTTATCTGGGTCGCCCAGCAATGCGGCGGCCGTCGGAGACAGGTTCCCGGGTTCGCTGTCCAGCCAGATGAACACATGAGTGTCCAGGAGGAGCTTCACGTCGCGCCGAGCCAAAACGCATCCGCCAACGGCTCGTCGAAGTCAGCGCTCATCACCATGTTCCCAGGGTGCAACCCCAGCACGCGCGAGCCTCGACGCGGTGCGGGAGCGACGTCACCATGACTTGGCTGAGCCGGGGCGGAACCTGAATGCGCAGATGCGTCTGGTGATGGCTGGGATCCCGAAACAGGCGTGATGATCAACGCCCGGCCATCGGTCGAAATGTCAAGGCGGGTCTCGACATCGATTCGCAACAGGTCCAGGATGGCCCGGTCGATGACCAGCGCTAAGCTGTTACCGTGCTTCGTGAGCGTCTTGATCATGGCGGCACCCTTCATTATCACATCGTAGTACACATTGTAGTACCTCGCATGGCGCGGGCCAACCGGTGTCCCCGCTGGAGCTGGCCGCGCACCGATTCAGCCAGCAATCCCGCTCGACGCCACCCCCACCCCCCCACCTACCCACCCCCGCGCGGCCAGAACCGCTCCGCCGGGCACGGGTCGAACGCCCCGGCGATGGCCTGGTACACCGCCGCGAGGTCCTCGCCGTCGGGCGCGAAGAAGTAGTCCGCCGGCCCGCTGGCCATCTCGCGCAGCGCGTCGGTCTCGACGTCGTCGCCCAGCCCGATCGTGAACAGCCGCACGCCCTCCGCCTTCACGGCGCCCGCCGCGGCCACGGCCGAGGCGATCGGCTCGGGGTTGTTGCGCCCGTCGGTGAGGACGATCACCGCCCGCTGCCGCCCCGGCAGCGCCCGCGGGCCCCGCAGCTCGTCGAGCGCCGCCCGCAGGCCCAGGTCGATGCGCGTGAACTGCGCCATGGCGATGCCGGCCAGCGCCGCGTCCAGCGCCGCGCGGTCGCCCGAGAGCGGCGCCGCCAGCCAGGCGGCGGCGTTGAAGCCCACGATGGCCGCCCGGTCGCCCGGCAGGTCCAGCTCCGCCAGGAAGAGCGCCGCCGCCGCACGCGCCGCGTCGAGCTTGGGCCGGCCCGCCCGCGTCGGGTCGCGCATGCTCGTCGACGCGTCGAGCACCAGGACGACGTCGATCCCCGGCCGGCGCGGGTCGCAGGGCGGGTCGCCGAGGATGAGCGGCAGGTAGACCGGCAGCGGCTTGGGCGTCGCCGTGGGCGTCGCCGTCGGCGTCGGGGTGCGCGTCGGCGTGGCCGAGGGCGTCACGGTCGGCGTCCGCGTCGGCGTCGCCGTCGGCGTCGGGGTGCGCGTCGGCGTCGCCGTCGGGGTTGGGGTCGGCGTGGGGATCGGGGTCCGGGTCGGCGCATGGGGTGCGCACAACGGCTCGAGGTCGCCGAGCAACTCCATGTCGTACAACTGGCTGCACTTCCTCCTTCCGTCGGGGCGGGTGGTGCACCGGCGGACCACCTTGGTGTCGGTCAGTTGGCGGCTGTCCTCGATCGCTCCGCCGGCGTCGTGGTACCACAACGCGCCGCTGTCGTTGGGCTCCTTGACCCCGAATGCCGAGGCGACGATCCGGTTCGTGCCGGCGACGCCGGCCAGGGCACCCGTGACGACCTCGTCGCCGCCCGGGGCGCTGTCGGCGAAGTGCTCGCGGGTGAGATCGATCGACCACTCGCCGCGCGCTGCAACCACCGGCAGGATGTCGCCGGAAAAGCCCGCCGTACCGTCGCGCAGGCCCAGGATGAGGTCGCCGTTCGGGCGGAACGCGATGTCGGCCAGGAAGGCGTTGCTGTGGAAGACCCTCTGGCGCGGGATACGGTAGTCCAACCCAAAGCGGACCACCTCGTGCATCTCCGACCCGTCCGGGCGCGACCGGTACACCAGCGCCTCCCGCTTCGGCACCGGCCGCAGGAGGTCCGGGACGACGCCGTGATACAGCCACCCGTCGTGGTAGCCCAGGGCGAACGGGTAGGCCGTCGCCGCCCAGCGCTCGCGCGTCGCGCCGTGCGAGAAGACCCCGAGCAGCGCCCCGTCCGGCACCGAGAGGCGGTAGATCAAGCGGTCGGACAGGTTCACGGCGAAGAGCTGGCCGGCGGCGTCGTCGAGCTCGATGTCGCCGAAGCCCGACTGCACCAGCGCCGCCTGGCTGGCCCCCCGCCGCATGGGCAGGATGGCCCACGGCCGGCTGCGGCCCGCCGCCAGGTCGATCTGGTAGATGGCGCCACGGCCCCCAGGGCCCGTGTGCTCGGGGTCGAACGCCGCGGCATAGAGGTGGCCGCGGCCGGCGTCGAACGCCAGGCCGTACAGCGAGCCGAGCACCCGGTCGGTCTCGATCGGCAGCAGCGGGCCCGCCCGATTGAAGACCGTGACGGCGCTGACCGGCGCCCGGGGCGTGCTCTTGGCCAAGCGCAGTTGGTGCGCCGCCACGAAGTAGGGATCGCCCGCTGCGCACGCCGCGCGGATGCGCGCGTAGTCGCTGGCGGCGGCCGTCGCGCGGGCGGGCAGGACCGTCTGGCGGGCGGCGGCCGTGGCCAAGGCGGCCTGGGTCGGGGCCTGCGCCGTCAAGGTCGGCGCCAGGGCGGCAAGCGTGGCCGGCAGCGACGTCGCGTGCGCCGCGGCGGCGGT
>QEVT01000373.1 GCA_003576755.1 bacterium
GGCCGCCGGCGCCGCCCAGGTCGCGGGCTCCGCCGCCGCCGCGCCCGCGCCGTCCGCCGCCGCCGCCCACGCCCGCCACCCCTGACGGAGGCCCCGACCCGTGAACATCCTCTCGCGCTCGGTGTATCTCGGCCCCAACCTGTACGCCCTCTTCCCGGTCATTCGCCTGACCGTCGACCTCGGCCCGCTAGAGGACTGGCCGTCGGCGCGCCTGGGCGAGGCCGCGTTCGTCGCCCCGCTGCTCGAGCGGCTGCCCGGCCTCTACGAGCACGGCTGCTCGTACGGCGAGCCCGGGGGCTTCGTCCGGCGCCTGCGCGAGGGCGAGGGCACGTGGCTCGGGCACGTGCTCGAGCACGTCGCCATCGAGCTCCAAAACGTCGCCGGCGCCGACGTGACGTTCGGCAAGACGCGCGGCAACGGCACCCCCGGCCAGTATGACGTGGTGTACGAGTACGAGCACGACGAGATCGGCCTGCGGGCCGCCGAGCTCGGGCTGCGGCTCCTCGCCGACCTCCTGCCCGAGTCGCTCCGGCCCGCGCCCGCCGGCGAGGCGTTCGACTTCGCCGCCGAGCGCGACGCGTTCATCCGCTTCGCCCAAAACCGCGCGCTCGGGCCGAGCACGGCCGCACTCGTGCGCGCGGCCGAGGCCCGCGACATCCCGTGGCTGCGGCTCAACCGCTTCAGCCTCATCCAGCTCGGCCACGGCAAGTACGGCAAGCGCATCCAGGCCACCGTGACCAGCGAGACCCGCCACATCGCCGTCGAGATGGCCTCCGACAAGGAGGAGACCAACCGCCTCCTGGCCGACCTCGGCCTGCCGGTACCCCGCCAGGTGCTGGCCTACGACGTCGACGAGGCCGTGCTCGCCGCGCAGCGCATCGGGTACCCCGTCGTCGTCAAGCCGCTCAACGCCAACCACGGCCGCGGCGTGTCGATCGACCTCGGCGGGCCCGACGAGGTGGCCACGGCGTTCGAGCACGCGCGCCAGCACGGCCGGACCGTCATCGTCGAGAGCTTCATCACCGGCTTCGACCACCGCCTGCTGGTCGTCAACGGGCACCTCGTCGCCGCGTCCAAGCGGGTGCCCGGCCACGTCGTCGGCGACGGCGTGCACAGCGTGGCCGAGCTCGTCGACCTCGTCAACCAGGACCCGCGCCGCGGCATCGGGCACGAGAAGGTGCTGACGCGGCTCGAGCTCGACCACCAGGCCGAGCGGCTGCTCGGCCAGCGCGGCTACACCGCCGCGTCGGTGGCGCCGGCGGGCGAGGTCGTGTACCTGCGGTCCACCGGCAACCTCTCGACCGGCGGCACGGCCATCGACGTGACCGACATCATCCACCCCGACAACCGCGAGATGGCGGTGCGGGCCGCGCGCGCCGTGGGCCTCGACGTGGCCGGGGTGGACTTCCTGACCACCGACATCGCCCGGAGCTGGACCGAGACCGGCGGCGCCATCTGCGAGGTCAACGCGGCGCCGGGCTTCCGGATGCACGTCTCGCCCAGCGAAGGCACGCCGCGCGACGCCGCGGGCCCGGTGATGGACATGCTCTTCCCGCCGGGGACGCCGTCGCGCATCCCCATCGCGGCCATCACCGGCACCAACGGCAAGACGACGACCACGCGCATGGTGGCGCACATCTTCAAGCTCGCCGGCCAGCGGGTGGGCATGGCCACCACCGACGGCGTGTACATCGACGGCAACCTGACGGTGCCGGGCGACATGACGGGCCCGCTCTCCGCGCGCATGGTGCTGCGCGACCCGTCGGTCGAGGTGGCGGTGCTCGAGACGGCGCGCGGCGGGCTCGTGCGCAGCGGGCTGGGCTACCGGCGGTGCAACGTCGGCGCGGTCCTCAACGTCCAGGCCGACCACCTCGGGCTGGCGGGCGTCCACACGCTCGACCAGCTCGCGCGCGTCAAGCGCATCGTCGCCGAGGTCGCGCACGACACCGCCGTCCTCAACGCCGACGACGCCGAGTGCCTCAAGATGGCGGACCACACCCAGGCCACGCACCTGTGCTACGTCACGCTCAACCACCGCCACCCGCTGGTGCGCGAGCACATCCGCGCGGGTGGCCGGGCCGTCGTGCTCGAGGAAGGCATGAACGGCCACATGATCACGCTCTACGACGCCGGCCAGCACATCCCGCTGCTGTGGACGCACCTCATCCCCGCGACGCTCGAGGGCCGGGCGATGTTCAACGTCCAGAACGCGATGTTCGCCGCCGGGGTGACGTTCAGCATGGGGGTGGGGCTCGACGACATCCGCCACGGGCTGCGGACGTTCGACACGACGTACTTCCAGGCGCCGGGCCGGCTCAACGTGTTCGACGAGCACCCCTTCAAGGTGATCCTCGACTACGGCCACAACCCGCACGCCGTCAAGGCCATGGTGCAGCTCGTCGAGCGGCTCGAGCCCAAGGGCCGCCGCATCGTGGTGGTCTCCGCCCCCGGCGACCGGCGCGACGAGGACATCGTCGAGATCGCCGCGCTGTGCGCCGGCCACTTCGACCACTACGTCTGCCGCCGCGACGACCACCCGCGCGGCCGCGCGCCCGACGAGGTGCCGCGCATGCAGGCCGAGGCGCTGGCGGCGGCCGGGGTCGACCCCGCGCGGGTCGAGGTGATCCCCGACGAGCAGGCGGCGGTGGAGCACGCGCTGCGGCTGGCGCGCAAGGACGACCTCGTCTTGATCTTCGGCGACAAGATCAACCGCTGCTGGAAGCAGATCATCTACTTCGCGCCCGACGACGACGCGCCGCACGCCGAGATCGGCGCGGCGGTGCTGGCGTACGAGCCCGAGGCCGTCCCGGACATCGCGCAGGTCGACGCCGAGAGCCTGGTGCGCGACGAGCGCGGCGTGCGGCTGGCCCGGGCGCCCGAGGCGTCGGACTGAGGCGCCCGCCGTGACCGGCGCGCCGCGCGCCGCGCTCGTCGAGGTCCGGCGCCTCACGGGCCCCAACGTGCTCTTGGATGGCGCCGGGGCGGTGGCCGACGTGGTGTTCGGCGCCGAGCCGGGCGACGCGGTGGTCGAGGCGTGGCGCGCCGCGGCGCGGCGCATCCTCGACGCCGTCGGCTGGGGCGGCGAGGCCACGGCCGTGCGCC
>QEVT01000035.1 GCA_003576755.1 bacterium
GCCGCACCGGCCGGCTGCAGCGCGGGCAGACCGCGCCGACGGCGACGAACCGGGCGCCGTCGGCGGCCAGGGCGACGGCCTGCCCGCAGCGGTGGCAGGCGTCGTCGGTGCGCGCGAGCACCGCGGTGCAGCGCGGGCATGTGAGCTGGTGGAGAGGGTCGTGGGTCCACATGGTGCGCTCCGTCCGTCCCGAAGTCGGTTGGGTGAAGGCCGTCGCCGATGTGCCGGCCGGCTCGAGGCGACCGCTCGGCAGGTCGGCCGATGCGGGCGCCGCGCGGTCGCGCGGCGCACCGCCGTACGCCCGGCTTGCGACATCAATCATACCGCGTGCCCGCCGCCGGTGCGTAACGCCCCCGCGGCCCGCGTATCATTGGGCGCCGCGTCAGCCGGCGCGCCCGGTTCGGGCACGCCTCAACCCCGCCGCGAGGAAGACACGCCATGGCATCCGACGCAACCGCCCCCCGCCGCCCGCGATCTCTACGCGAGCGCGCGGGATTGGGTGTCGGGCGGAGCAGCGGTGGCCTCCGCGCACGCGCCGGCGCGGTCCCGCCGCAGTGGCGGGCGTACGCCGCACTGGCCTTGGGCACGGTGTGCATCGGGTGGTCGGGGATCTTCGTGAAGCTGGCGGGGGTGCCGGGGCCAGCTTCGGCGTTCTACCGGCTGTTCTTCTCGGTGGTCGTGCTCTTGCCTTGGTGGCTGCGGGCCCGGCCGGGGAGGCTGAGCCGGCGGGCCTTCGGCCTTGCCGCGGCCGGCGGCGTGTTCTTCGCGCTGGACCTGGCGTTGTGGAACGCGGCGGTGCTGCTGACGTCGGCGGGGCGGGCGACGCTTCTGGCCAACGTCGCCCCGCTCTGGGTGGGGCTGGGATCGGTGGTGTTGCTCGGCGAGCGGCTCCGGCTGGGCTTCTGGGCCGGCATGGCCGTGGCGCTGGCGGGCGTGGCGGTCATCGTCGGGGCGGGGGGGCTCGGGGCGGCGACAGGCGTCGGGGATGGCCTCGCGCTCCTGGCCAGCGCGTTCTACGCGGCGTACATCCTGACGACGCGCCAGGTGCGGGTGCAGCTCGACACGTTGTCGTTCATGACGCTGGCGACGTTGGCCAGCCTGCCGGTCCTGGCGGGGCTGTCGGTGGCGACGGGCGCGCCGCTTGCGGGCTACGACGCGCGGGCGTGGCTGGCGCTCCTGGGGGTCGGGCTGATCTCGCAGCTCGTCGGCTGGCTGGCCATCAACTTCGCGCTGGGCCACCTGCGCTCGGCGGTGGTGGCGGTGACGCTCCTCGGCCAGCCGGTGTTGACGGCGATCTTCGCGGTGCCGGTGCTGGGCGAGCGGCTGGGGATGACGGACCTCGCGGGCGGCGCGCTGGTGCTCGGCGGCATCTACTGGGTGCATCGGACGCAGGAGCGGGCGGCGGCGGTCTTTTCCCCGACCGCCTCGGATTGAGGATGTCGGTGGCGGGGCGGGACGCGACGGCGGTCGGCGCCTCGGTCCGGAGCCCGCCCCCGGCGCCCCGCTTGACCCCCGTCGGACGGCTGTGCTACAAGAGCCGTCGTCCGGTGCGGCGGTGACCGCGCGGCCCCGCCCGCCGCCCGGCGGCGAGACACCTCCGCTGCCGCCGCCGACCACCCGTGCATCCGCCCGCGCCGCCAGGAGCCCATCGCATGAACAACGCCGCCTTCCAGACCCCGCCGCCGCGCAACGAGCCCGTCCTGGGCCACGCCCCCGGCGCGCCCGAGCGCGCCCAGCTGCAGGCCCGCCTGCGCGAGCTCCGCGCGCAGCCCGTCGACATCCCGCTCGTCATCGGCGGCCGCGAGGTGCGGACCGGCGTCACGCACGAGATCCGCGCGCCGCACGAGCGGTCGCTCGTGCTCGGCGTCTACCACGCCGCCGGCGCGGCCGAGGCCATGCAGGCCGTCGACGCCGCGCTCGAGGCACGCCCCGCATGGGGCCGGATGGCGTTCGAAGACCGTGCGGCCGTCTTCCTCAAGGCCGCCGACCTCCTGGCGGGCGGCTGGCGGGCCACGCTCAACGGCGCCACGATGCTCGGCCAGAGCAAGAACGCCTTCCAGGCCGAGATCGACAGCGCGTGCGAGCTCATCGACTTCCTGCGCTTCAACGTCCACTACGCGCGCCAGATCTACCACGACCAGCCCCTCAGCCCGCCCGGTGTCTGGAACCGCGTGCAGTACCGCCCGCTCGAGGGCTTCGTGTTCGCCGTCCCGCCGTTCAACTTCACGTCGATCGCCGGCAACCTCCCGACCGCCCCGGCGATCCTCGGCAACACCGTGGTCTGGAAGCCGGCGTCCACCGCCGTTTATTCCGCATGGCACATCCACCAGCTCCTCGCCGCCGCCGGCCTGCCGCCGGGCGTCATCAACTTCGTGCCCGGCAGCGGCGCCGATGTCGGCGACCCGGTGCTCGCGTCGCCCCATCTGGCCGGGCTGCACTTCACCGGCAGCGCCGCCACCTTCAACCACATGTGGCGCACCATCGGGGCCAACATCGACCGTTACCGCACCTACCCCCGCATCGTCGGCGAGACCGGGGGCAAGGACTTCGTCGTCGCCCACGCGTCGGCCGACGTCCCCGCGCTGGCCACGGCGCTCGTCCGCGGCGCGTTCGAGTACCAGGGCCAGAAGTGCTCCGCCGCGTCGCGCGCCTACATCCCCGACAGCCTGTGGCCCGCCGTCAAGGCCGCCATGCTCGACCAGCTTGCGAGCGTGCGCATGGGGTCGGTCGAGGACTTCGGCAACTTCGTCAACGCCGTCATCGACGCGAAAGCCTACGGCTCGATCACCGGCTACATCGAGGATGCGCGGCGGTCCGGCGTGGCCGAGATCCTCGCCGGCGGCACGTACGCCGACGCCGAAGGCTACTTCATCGCCCCCACGGTGATCCAGGCCTCCGACCCCGGCTACCGCACGATGTGCGAGGAGATCTTCGGCCCCGTGCTCACGGTCCACGTCTACCCCGAGGCGCGGTTCGCCGAGACGCTCGAGGTGGTCGACGCCACCTCGCCCTATGCCCTGACCGGGGCGATCTTCGCCCAGGACCGGCGGGCGGTCGTGCAGGCCGCCGACGCGCTCGAGGGCGCCGCTGGCAACTTCTACGTCAACGACAAGCCCACCGGCGCCGTCGTCGGCCAGCAGCCCTTCGGCGGCGCCCGCGCCAGCGGCACCAACGACAAGGCCGGCTCGTACCTCAACCTCGTGCGCTGGGTCTCGGCCCGGGCCATCAAGGAGACGTTCGACCCGCCGCGCGACCACCGCTACCCGTTCCTCTTGCCCGACCGCTGACGGGTGCGGGCCGGGTGGGGCGATGCCCTCACCCCCCCGGCATCGGCGACTCCGACCGCGGCGCCGACAGCTCGTCGGGCCGATCGACCGCGTGCCCGCCCTCCATCGCCACGAGCTGCCGGGCCAGGGCCTCGATGGCGACCCGCTGCTTGCGGTACAGGTCCGACTCGCTCATCGCCATCCGCTGGGCGATGTCGCGCACCTTCAGGCCGCGGACGAACTTGAGCTCGAGGATGTTGTAGACCATCCACTGGCTGGCCGACAGGCTGCGCTCGCCGTCCGGCTTGAGCCGGTCGAGCGCCTGGTCGAGGACGTCGCGCATCGCCTTGGCGGTGTTGTAGTCGTGGCGCGCCAGCGCCTCGCGCACGACGTTGAGCCCGAGGAGCGGGCTGTCGGTGAGCTTCGGGCCGCCCCAATAGTGGGCCAGCGCGTCGCGCACCCAGTGCGCGAAGTCCGGCGAACGCGCCGGGTTCGGCGCCTCGATGGCGGCCTGCGCGCCGCCGCCGAACTCCAGGCTGCCGCGCAGGCGCTGGATGTCGGCCAGCTCGGGCTCGAGGTCGCGCAGCGCGCCGATCACGCGCTGCTGGACCACCCGATCCTCGAGCGCCTGCTCGGCGCTGGCGATCAGCGACGCGAAGACCGCCGTCTCGTCGTCGGTCAGCGGCCGGGGCGGCGCCTCGAGCGCCACGAGGCCCAGCACGCTGCCGCCGGCCGCCGGCCGCAACGGGTGCACCCACCAGCCGCCGACGGTGACGAACGTGGCGTCGTGCGTCAGCGAGCCGAGCGTGGCCGCGTCCATCGACGCGATGAGGGCGAGGCTGGCCGCGCGGTCGCCGGCGTACACGTCGACCTGGGGCTGGCCGTCCCGCAGCGCCACCACGCAGCCCGTCGTCACCCGCAGGCGATCGCACATCGCCGCCAGGATGTTCTCGAGGAGCTGGGCCATGTCCGCGCTGGTGAGCAGCCGTTCGTCGAGGCGCCGGAGCCAGTTGGCGTCGCGCCCCTCGTGGCCGTAGACCAGGGCGTCGATCATCGGCTTCGACAGGCGGACGCCGATCTGGAAGACCACGATGCCGAACACCATCGCCAGGATGAGGACGACGTCGCGGGGCAGCCCGAGGCTGTCGTTGAGCCGCACCGGCACGAGCAGCGTCATGGCGATGACGAACATCCCGAGCGTCGGCGCCTGGATGAGGTACTTGACGAGCTCGCGCTTGACCGCGCGCTCCGGGGTCAGCACGCCGTGGTAGGCCACGCTGTAGGCGACGAACACCAGCATGGTGGCGATGGCGAAGTTGCCCAGCGCGCTGATCGTCCGGAAGACCGTCGGGTGCCCCGCCAGGGGCCCCATGCCGGCGATGAGCCACGGATAGGCCGACAGCGGGGCGATGGCGCTGACGAGCAGGTAGGTCATGCGGCGGTGCGAGCGGCGGGTCAGCGTCCGGGCGCGCGCCCGCCAGATGTTGCGGGTGCCGGCGGCGACCACGGCGAGGTACGCCACCATGAACGCCCCGTACCATCGCCCCGGCGTCAGGCGCACCGACCCGACGTCGCCGGTGACGCCTTCGACGATCGACGGGGTCGCCAGCGCGGCCGTCAGCACGCCGAGCCCGGCCACGTAGGCGCCGATCACCGCCCACGCCCGGCGGCGCGACGCGTCGCCCGTGGTCTCGAGCAGCGTGTGGCTGAAGTGCAGGTACGCCGGCGCGACGAACGCGATGCCGAGCCACTGGAACCGCAGCCAGAACCCGGCCGCCGGGTGCGATGCGTCGAGGCGCGCCGTCGACAGGAACACGTCGCCGACGTAGACCAGCGTCACGAACGCCAGGAGCGCCACGAATGCGCGCGCGACCGGGCTGCGGAAGTTGTGCACCGACAGGTAGGCCAGCAGGCTGAACGCGATCAGCACCGTCGCGCTGGCGAAGATGATGTCCAGGCGCCGCAGCCCCTCGAGCACGGCTTCCTGCATTCCACGTCTCCTTCTGCGGGCCCATCGCGCGGCCCGGCGTCGTCCCGCGCCTGGCCGGTCCCGCCGTCGGGGTCAGGCCGTCGGGCTCACGCCGTCAGCCATGAGGCGACATAATACAGCACAGGCGCAGCGAAGGCGATGCTGTCGACCCGGTCGAGGATGCCGCCGTGGCCGGGGATCCACCCGCCCGAGTCCTTGGCACCGACCTGGCGCTTGAGGAACGACTCGGCCAGGTCGCCGGCGGGGCCCACCACACCGACCACGAGGCCGACGCCGGCCGTGGCCAGGGGGGAGACGCCGGCCAGCGGCGCGAGGCCGCCGCCCACGGCGCCCGCCAGCGCCGGGGCCGCCCAGCCGATGCCCACGCTCGCCGCCAGGCCGGCGAGCCCGCCCTCGACCGTCTTGCGCGGGCTGAGCGACGGGAAGAACGGCCGGCGGCCGAACGCCCGGCCGCCGAGATAGGCGGCCGAGTCGTTGCCCCACACGAGGGCGAGCGCAAGCGCGCTCCAGGCCAGCCCATGCCCATCCGGCAAGCCGCGCAGCGCGATCAGGTGCCCGAGCAGGCCGCCGAGGTATACGGGTGCGGCGAGCGTCACGGCCCAGTCGTCGAGCGCGCGCCTGTCCGCCGGCCGGGCGATCTGGGCCACGAACGCGGCGATGACGCCGAGCGCCAGGACCGCGCCCGGCCAAGGCATGGGCGCGCCGTGCGCATCGCTGCCGGCGGCGATGGCCAGCGCCATGGCGGGGGCCATCGCCGCGCCGACCGCCAGCGTGGGCCACCGGCCGCCCGCCCGCGCCAGGTGATAGAGCTCGAGCGTGCCGACGGCCGCGATCGCGGCGACGAGGCCGGCCCACGCCCATCCGCCGCGGGCGAGCGCGGCGACGAACACGGCCACGTAGACGGCGGCGCTCAGCGTGCGGGTGCGCATCGGCCGCCGACGTCAGCGCGACCGCCGGTCGGGCCGGCGGTCACCCGTACGAGGCATCGCGCAGCGAGGGATCGGCCGGCCGGCCGGCCGATCCGCCGCCCTCCGCCGGCGGCAGCACGCCGAACCGTCGCTCGCGCACGGCGTAGCTGCGCAGCGCCGCGACGAGGTCGGCACGGTCGAAGTCCGGCCACAACGTTTCGGTGCAGTAGAACTCGGCGTACGCCGCCTGCCAGAGCAGGAAGTTGCTGAGCCGCATCTCGCCGCTGGTGCGGATGACGAGGTCGGGGTCCGGCAGGCCGGCGGTCTGGAGGTGGCGTTCGATGCACGCCTCGTCGATCTCGCTGGCGGGGGTCTGGGCCAACACGATGTCGCGCACCGCGCGCACGATCTCGGCGCGGGCGCCGTAGTTGAACGCCACGCTCAGCGTGAGGCGGCGATTCGCGGCGGTGCGCTGGATGGCGGACGCGATGGCGTGCTGGAGGTGCTTCGGGACTTGGTCCAGCCAGCCGACATGGCGGATGCGTACGCCGTTGGCGTCGAGCTCGTCGAGCTGGCGTTGGATGACCTCCTCGAGGAGGAACATCAGCCCGCGGACCTCGTGCACCGGCCGCTTCCAGTTCTCGGTCGAGAACGCGTAGATCGTCAGGTAGGGGATGCCGATCTCGATGCAGGACTCGATCAGGCGCCGCAGCGACTTGGTGCCCGCCCGGTGCCCCGCCAGGCGCGGCAGGCCACGCGCCTTGGCCCAGCGGCCGTTGCCGTCCATGATGACGGCCACGTGCCGGGGCAGGTGGGCCAGGTCGACCGGTGACGCTTGGGGCGAGGGCTCGGGCATGGTTCGGCGCAGGCTCACACTTCGCGGATCTCGGCTGCCTTGCGGTCCCCGTGATCCTCGGCGATCTTGATGTGCTTGTCCGTCATGGCCTGGATGCGGTCCTTGACGCGATGGACCTCGTCCTCCGGAAGGTCGAGGGCGTCGAGGTGGTGCAGCACGTCGCGTCGGACGTTCCGCACGGCCACCCGCGCCTCTTCGACGCGCTTGGCGGCGAGCTTGATCAGCTCGTCTCGCCGTTGCTGGGTCAACGGGGGAATGGTCAGGCGGATCACCTGGCCGTCGTTGGACGGTGTCAGGCCGAGGTTGCTCGACAGGATCGCCTTCTCGATCTTGGGCAGCGCGCCGGGGTCCCACGGCCGGATGGTGAGCAGCCGCGGCTCGGGCACGGCCAGGGTCGCCATCTGCGCCAAGGGGGTCGGTGTGCCGTAGTACTCCACCTGCAGGCGGTCGAGCAAGGCCGTCGACGCGCGGCCGGTGCGGAAGGCGGACAGGTCGTGGTCGAGCGCGTCGACGGCCCCGTGCATGCGGTGCTCGGCGTCTTGGATGAGTTCCTCGGTCATGGGATCGCCTCTCTGATCTCGGTGCGGTCGAGCCGCGGGCCAGGGGCAGGGGGCGTCGTCCGCCCCGCGCCGGCGTCGACGGTCGTCCCGACCGGCTCCCCCCGCAGGGCGGCGACGATGCTGCCCTCGGCCCAGAAGTCCAGCACGACGATCGGCATGTCGTTCTCCTGGCACAGCGTGAGCGCGGTCAGGTCCATCACGCGCAGGCCCAGCTCGAGCACGCGCTGATAGGTGATGTGGGCGAAGCGCTGCGCGGTCGCATCCTTCTTCGGGTCTGCGCTGTACACCCCGTCGACCTTGGTCGCCTTGATCAGGACGTCGGCGTTGAGCTCCATCGCCCGCAGCGCGGCCGCGGTGTCGGTGGTGAAGAACGGGTTGCCGGTGCCGGCGGCCAGGACGACCACGTATCCCTTGCCCATCTGGTGCATCGCCCGGCGGCGGATGTACGGCTCGGCGATCGCGGCCATCTCGATCGCGGTGTGGACGCGTACGGCGACGTCCTGGCCCTCCAGGGCGTCTTGGAGCGCCAGGGCGTTCATGACCGTGGCCAGCATGCCCATCTGATCGGCCGTGGCGCGGTCCATGCGGCTCGCACCCGCGCCGCGCCACAGGTTGCCGGCGCCGATGACCACGGCGACCTCGCAGCCCAGCGCTCGGACTTCGCGGATGCGCTCGGCGATGCGCTGCGCGGCGCCGGGATCGATGCCGTAGCCGGCGTCACCGGCCAGCGCCTCGCCGGACAGCTTGAGCAAGACACGGCGGTAGCGCAGCTCGGGTTCCAACGCCAGGGCTGACGGGTCCAGGTTACACCTACTCGCCGATCGCGAAGCGTGCGAAACGGCGCACCACGATGTTCTCGCCCATCTCGGCGATGGCGTGCTGGATCATGCTGCCCACCGTGATGTCGTTGTCGCGAATGAACGGCTGGCGGAGCAGCACCGCCTCGTCGAGCCACTTGTTGAGCCGGCCCTCGATCATCTTCTCGACGATCTGCGGCGGCTTGTTCTCCTCGGCGAGCTGGGCCGCCAGCGTCGCGCGCTCGCGGGCGACGACGTCCTCGGGGACGTCGGCATCCGACACCCATTCGGGGCTGGCGGCCGCGATCTGCATGGCGAGGTGCTGGGCGAGGTCGCGGAAGCCGGGCGTGCGCGCCACGAAGTCGGTCTCGCAGTTGAGCTCGAGCAGCACCCCGATGCGACCGGGATCGCCGTGGATGTACGACACGATCCGGCCGTCGGATGCGGTGCGCGCCGCCTTCTTGGCCGCCTTGGCCAGGCCCCGCTCGCGGAGCAGCTGGATGGCGGCGTCGGCGTCGCCGTCGGTCTCTTCGAGCGCCTTCTTGACCTCGAGGATGCCCGCGCCCGTGCGCTGCCTGAGATCGCGGATCTGGTCGGTCGTGATAGCCATGTGGGGCAATGCCTCTCGCTGTGCTCTGTGGTTGGGTGCGGTGCGCGGCGGCGCGCGCCGCCGCCGATGCGGGGTGGAGCCATGCGACCGACCGGTCCCCTGCGGGCCCGGCGGTCGCCCGCGCGATCAGTCCTCGTCCGGGTCGAACACGCGCTGGCTGGTGTCGACGGCGACCTCGTCGCCCGTGCGCATCATGTCGACCATCGTGCTCTCGCGCTGCGTCAAGCCTTCCTCGATGGCGGCCGACACCTTGTCGATGATCAGCTTCAGGGCGCGGATCGCGTCGTCGTTCGAGGGGATCACGTACTGCACCGGGTCGGGGTTGCAGTTGGTGTCGACGATCGCCACCACCGGGATGCCGAGCGAGTTGGCCTCCTTGACCGCGATGTCCTCGCGCAGCGTATCGATGATGAAGATCATGTCCGGCAGGCCGGTCATGTGCTTGATGCCGCCGAGCCGCCGGTTGAGCTTCTCGATCTCGCGGTCGAGGAGCAGCCCCTCGCGCTTCGGCAGCAGCGCGAACTCGCCGCGCTCCCGGCGCCCCTCGAGGTCGAGGAGGTAGTTGGTGCGCTGCCGCATGGTGGTCCAGTTGGTCAGCATGCCTCCCAGCCAGCGGTGGGTCACGTACGGCATGTTGACGCGCTCGGCGGCCATCCGCAGGTTGTCGGCGCCCTGCTTCTTGGTGCCGACGTAGAGCACCGTGCCGCCCTTGGCCACGGTGTCGCGGACGGTGTCGCACGCCCGGTTGAGCGCGCGCGCGGTCTGCGCCAGGTCGATGATGTGGATGCCGTTGCGCTCGGTGAAGATGTACGGCCGCATCTTGGGGTTCCAGCGGCGCGTGTAATGCCCGAAGTGAACGCCGGCTTCGAGCAGCTCCTTCATGGTTGCGATGCTCACGCGGTCTTCCTCTCGTTTTGAGCGTCGGCCCCCCGACCGGCGCGGTGCGCCGGCACGATGGATTGGGGGGCGTGCGAGTTGATGGTGGCGTTGCGATAGCCAAACAAACAGTATACCCGATTGCCGGCCGTGGTCCAACCGAGCGCATCCGGGCCCCCGGCGCACCGCGCCGCGCTGCGGCTCGGCTTGGCGCCCGCCGCCGGCGGGTGGTATCGTCTCGGGCGAGATGAGCGCCCAGCACCGCCCCTGGCGGCAGAGCTACGAGGCCGGCGTCCCGGGCGACGTCGAGGTGCCCGACCGATCGTTCGACGCCCTCTTCGCGGAGGCCGCGGCCGCGGCGCCGAGCCAGCCCGCCCTGTCGTTCGTCAACCGCGTGTTCTCGTATGCCGAGCTCGACAGCCTGATCGCGCGTGTGGCGGCCGCGCTCCAGCGCGACGGGATCGGGCCGGGCGAACGCGTGTGGATCGACCTTCCGCCGTGTGCTCACTGGTGGATGGCCGTGCTCGGGACCCTGCGTGCGGGCGGCGTGCCGGTGCTGGCGCCGGAACCCGGCGCGCCGAGCCCGGCCGGAGTCGCCGGCGTGCTCGGCCCGCTGAGGGCATCCATCGTCGCCCGCGGCCGCGCCCCCGGCGTCGCTGCGGCCGAGGGCGTGGTCGTCGCGGTGGACCCCGGGAGCGTGCTTCCGCGCAGCCTCCGGGTGGCCCGTGCCGTCGGGCGCCGCTTCGGATGGGTGGCCCCCGATCGATCGGACGGTCAAGCCGGAGGCGTGGCATGGGATGTCTGGCTCGGCCGCGGCAGCGAGCCGCGCCCGGCGACGCGGCCGACGACGTCCCCCGCGCTGTGCCTGACCGCCGGGGCGCCTCGCCCCGTGCCCGCCGTCACGTTCACCCACCGCCATCTCGTGGCCGGCGCGACCCAGCTGCGGGCCTGGCTTCCCGATGCCGTCCCGGCTGCCGACACGTGGCTGGTTCTCGCCCCGCTGGCCGGCGGTCTGGGCGCCGTGGCGGCGCTCGGCGCGGCCGCGCTGCTCCAGGCCCGGGTGGTCGTCGTGCCGCGGGCCACGTTCGAGAACGTGCGTGACGTCGTGCGCTATCTGCGGCCGGCATATGTCGTCTCCACCGGCGACACCGTTGCCGCGCTGACCCAGGACCCTCGCCTTGCCCAGAGCGACATGCGCGGGGTGCGGGTCTGGCTGACCGGCGACCCGCTGGATCCCGAGGTGGCTTCGGCGTTCCACGATGCCACCGGCCTCGCGCCGTGCACCGGCCTCGGTGGGCCCGAGGTCGCCGGCCTCGTGCTCTGCCATCCGGCCAACGCGCCCGTCCGTCAGGGATGCCTGGGGCTGCCGCTGCCGTCGGTGGACATCCGGATCTGCGGCGGTCGAGCGCCCACGCCGGCGGCCGGGCCCGGCGCAGCCCGTGCTGACGCCGCGGGCGGCGGCTCGGGGCGCCTGGAGGTCGCCGGACCCAACGTCGCCGCCGACGGTTGGCTGCCGATGGGCGCCGACGTCGCCGTCGACGCGGACGGCTTCGTCTGCCTGGCGTCGGTCTGACGGCACGCGTGGCGCACCGCCGCCGGCGGGCGCCGGCTCGAGGGGCCGTCGGCCCCGCTGCGGTCGACGTGATCGTAACGCCACGGACGCCGTCGCCGTTGCACATCGGCGACCGGAGGGCGGCGAGACGGCGCCGGTTTGCGCGGATTCGCGCGTCCTGGCGATCGCTGCTATCATCCGGCCGGCTGGCACGAGCCGGTGTGCCTGCCAGGTGCGACCCGCTGGGCGTGACGATGCGTGCCCGGCGGGCCGACGGGTCTGTCCCTGCCCATCCAACCCATGTTCTGCTTGACCGCTTTCATGTACACAGGAGGGGACAACTCCATGAACTGGACTGTACGCACCGCAGTGGCGACCGCCGCGGCGGCCTTCGCCATCGGCGTGGTGTCGGGCACGTCGTGGGCGTCGGCGCCCGTGGACAAGGTCGATCCCGGCCCCGTCGCCCCGCCCGAGGCGAGCACGTTCGACAACGTGATCGACGCGGCGGAGATGGAAGCCGTGGTCGACATCAACGAGCGCATCGAAGCGCACCTGTACATCGATGCCGACGGGCTGGTGCAGCTCGACTCCGCCGTCACGGCGGCCCAGCTCGGCGTCACCGACGAGTTCCTGACCCACTACCGGGCGGCCCTGGCGGAGTCCAACAAGCTGATCGAGCGCGGCGAGATCACGGTGGACGCCGACATGCGGGTGACGCCGACCGAGCACTACCTCAAGGCCACGCGGCCGGCCCAGCCGATGCCGGGCGGACCGACGCTCGACGGGGTGGACGCCGTGGAGCTCGAGGCCGCGCCGGACACGGCCGTGCCTGACTGGAGCGTCTGGAACTACAACACCGGCGCGATGTACTACAACTCGTACAACACCTACAACACCTACCGCTACAACTACTACGGGTTGTGCAACAGCATGGCGGCGTACCTGCGGTGCTCGTCGTGCGCCCCGTCGCTGCAGTACTTCTACACGTACAACAGCTCGTACAACTCGTCGTACTGCTACTCGAACTCCGGCCTGTACTACTACCTGCCGTACAACACCAACCGATCCGGCTGTGGCCAGTCGTACAATCCGTGCTACGGCAGCCTGGGGTACAAGCCGGCCTACTACTGGGGCCAGACCCGGACCTACAACTACAGCTGCCGGTGCTACCAGCAGCAGTGGCAGTGGAACGGCTACTGGTGCCGCTACTAGGCACGTGACGGTCAGGCCCGCGCCTGTCGCGGGCCGCCGACGAGGGGTGTGCGCGGGCAGCGCCCACACCCCGGGGATCGCGAACATCGTGAGGGCCGCCGCGCGCCGGACGCGCGGCGGCCCTCGCGCGTTTGGCCCGCTCGAGGCCGGTGCGCTCCGAGGCATCGACCCGCTGCCGCCATGCGCCGGCCACCGACGGCGCGGCATCCGACGTAACGCCGACCCGTCCGCACGCGTTTCGTTGTTGCGAGACCGCCGGACGCCTTGCCCTGCCCCGTCCTGCGGTCTGCCAATCGTCTCATCGCGGCGCCGGCGAGGCGCGCGGTGTCTTGCGCAAGGAGTTTTGAGAGATGCGATGGCTGCGGGAACGGGTCATGCCCGCGCGGCGGGGCAGGCTGGCCGGTGGTGGCGGCGTGACGGCGGCGTTGGCCGTGGGGATGGCGTTCGCGGGCGGCATTGGGGCGGCGCTGTCGCCCGGCTCGGCGCGCCTGGCTGCGGCCGAGGACGAGGTTCCGGTGAGCGCGACCCCGAGCTGCCCCGGCGGTGGCGCCGGCATGCCGGTGGATGCGCCGTGCACGGCCCTCAAGGTGCACGGCAACACGTATGTCGACAACAACCGCAACGGGCGTTACGACCCCAACACCGGCGACACCCGTCTGTCGGGGGTGGTGGTCAAGCTTCTCGACCCGGCCACCGGCGGCGTGATCGGGCAGGCGGTGACCAACGCCGACGGTTACTACAGCTTCCCGCTCCTGCCGGTCGGTCCCAACTACGGCGTGCAGGTCGAGTGCCCGGGCGGATGCCAGCCGACCACGCCGGTGTATCGTGAGTTCGAGCTGCGCGACTTCTCGACGTACTGGTGCTGCTCGGCCCGGGCCGACTTCGGGTGCTATCAGAGCGGCTTCATCCCCGGGAACCCCCCTCCGCCGCCGCCAGGGCCGCCCGGCCTCCCGCCGGGCAAGCCGCCGTGCTGCGACATCCCGAGCGGCCAGCAGACGCACATCCCGATCCTCAACTACCAGGCCAACGACAACACGTGCTCGACGATCATCGAGGTCCAGAACGTCGGCGCGTGGGACTCCAAGGCGCTCTTGGTCGTGTGGGGCGCCCCCGGCGCGTGCCCGCCGCAGTGCACCGGGCCGCTCAAGGTCGAGTGCTCGGGGCTGCTGCGGCCGGGGAGCGCCTGGCACTTCATCGACGCGCAGCTGCCGTCGCGCGCCAAGAGCGGCATGGTGTTCAGCGCCCCGGCGATCAACACGCCCGGTTCGGGCGACGTCTTCGCCGACCTGCTGTGCGAACGCCTGTTCCACGATGTCGTCGGCGACTGCAACGAGTACCGGCGCTTCAAGAAGGCCTACAACGAGCACGGCGTGTGGCAGGTGGGCTCCGGATATGGCTTCGACTTCGGCGCCTATCCGGGCGCGTCGCTGGCCGTCGAGGTCGTGCGCAAGTGCCCGGGCGACACCAACCCGCTGGTCAACGTGACGTCGAGCTACATCGGGCTCGCCGACGAGATGCTCGGGGTGTATGACCCGGCCTACGGGGGCTACGCGTTCTACGCCCCGTTGGTCTATGCCGAGAAGGGCGGGTTCAACAGCTGGCTGTATGTCCAGAACGGCGGGCTCGAGTGCAGCTCGATCGAGATCTGGTTCCAGGCGCAGAGCGACTGCCTGCGGCCGAAGATCTGCGACATCCTCACGCTGGCCCCCGGCGAGACGTTCCAGTTCGACGCCTCGACGTGCGTCGGGCCGGATTGGGTCGGCAGCGCCACGCTGCGCGGCAGCGAGCCGCTGTCGGTCGCGGTCGACCTCATCGGCCACGACGTGCTCATGACCTATCACGGCAGCCCGGCCGAGCTCAAGTACGCCTTCGACGGCCCACCGGCCTTCACCACGGGCAGCCAGGTGGCCTACGGGCCGCTCCTGTACTCCGAGTACCAGGGCTGGGACTCGATGGTCCAGGTCCAGAACCTGTCGACGGTGACCAACGCCCGGGTCAAAGTCTACTTTCTCGATCGCTCGGGCGACGTCATCACCACGTTGACCGATTGGATCTGCCCGGGCGGCAGCCAGGGCTTCTACCTGCCGGTCGTCGCCGATCTCCCCGGCAACTGGGTGGGCCACGTGCGCGTTGAGAGCCAGGAGTGGTTCACGCCCGGCCAGCCGGCGGTCCCCGGGCCCAACATCACCGCGGTCGCGCACCTCGTCAAGTACGCCGACGTCACCCGTGGGCAGCCGCTCGAAGCCATGGCCTACGCCCTGTTCTCCGAGCAGCGCGCCTACGACTGGCAGATCGGCTCCGGCTGGGGCGGACTGTACTCCGGGGTCGGGCGGATCGGCATCCCAAGCTTCATGAAGGACGTCGACCGCACCGGGCTCACCAGCGAGGTGGCCATCGCCAACCTCGTCGCCAAGCCCGGCTTCACGGACTTCGTGATCTACATCTACGACCAGAACGGGCTGGTGACCAGCATGTGCGAGAAGCTCCACGATCGGCAGGTGGAGTACCTCGATGCCGGCAACAACATGGCGTTCCTGCCGAGCGGGTTCAAGGGGAGCGCCGTGATCAGCGCGGTCTACTGGTCGCACGAGGTGTTCGACCCCGGCGGTGGGTTCTTGCGCAACCTCGTCGGCCTGGCCGCCGTCAAGGTCGAGCGCTCGGGCGGGTTGCTCGGCACCGAGGTGCCGGGCGACGAGAGCGCCGCCAACCAGGGCGTGCCGATCATCGGGCCGTTCGGCTTCAGCGGTCCGCCGGCGCGCTGCCCGGGCGTCCCGAGCCATGTCCCGTGCTGCGAGCCGCCGCCTGGCCCGGGTCGCCCGTGGCCGCGGCCGACAGACCTCCCGGCGACCGCGATGCCCACGCCGACGCTCGGCGTGCCCACGCCGCCAGGGCCGCCGATCCCGTAGCGGGTGGCTCGCGATCTTCGGGCGCATGCCCGGCCGGCCCACCGCGGCGACGCGGCGGGCCGGCCGGGATCCAGCCGCGGCGTCGCCGCGGGGGCGGCTGGTTATGCAATCTTAATGCGACCGACCGTATCCACCCGAAAAGCACGGACGTCCCTGAAGTATGACCCTAGGCCGGCCGTTGGTTCGGTGCGGTGTCGGCCACGGGGTGTGGGGAGTTCGTCGACCGAGTGCCTGCCGCTTTCGTCGGTGGCCCGGCAGGCGCCCCTCACGCGGCGCACCCGCTGCCGCCATGTTTCGGGATCGTCGTTCCGGTGTTTCCGGCGATCGTTTGGCAGCTTGTTGGGATTTGGCGGATGCGTTGGAGCTAGATGCATTTGAGATGCCGGATTGGGGCGGATCCCACGCTGGTCCACCGCAGATTGCCCGGGACTCCCGGTCGACGCCACGACACCGCCGCCACGCCTGCGCCGCCCTTCGCCGGTCGCCGCGCATGGTGGGTGGAGATGACCCGCGATGTCCACGCCGGCGTCGGCGCCGGCCGAACCCGCCAGCCCGTTGCCGGCTGCGCCAGGTCACCGCAAGAGGAGCGTGATCGATGATCGCCCGTAACCCCGACCCTGCCGGGCCGCGCCGGCTGCGCCGCTGGGCCGGCGCCGCCGCTTGGGTCGTGTGCGCGGCGTCGACGGCGGCCGGCCTGGCGACGGCGCGCGCCCCGTGGTCTCCGGCGGCGGCGCCCGCTGCGGCGCCGCTCGGGACGTGGTGGAGCGTGGCCAACGGCGACCGCGTCCAGGCGATCTTGCACGAGGGCCAATCGGTGTGGTCGGCCACCGAGGGCGGTGTCGTGCGCTGGGACGCAGGGAAGCCCGGGCCTCGGCAGTACCTCGCGCCGCAGGACGGGCTGCCCGACAACCGTGTGCGCGCGCTTGCGCGCGACCGCGCCGGCGTGCTGTGGGCGGGGACCGGCGGCGGGCTGGCGCGCTTCGACCCGTTGGCCGACCGGTGGGTCGCCGTGCTCCCACCGGCGGACCGCATCCCGTCGCCGTCGGTGACCGCGCTCGCCGCCGCCCCCGACGGGGGGCTGTGGGTCGGCTTCGAGACCCGCTGGGATGCCGCGGCGCTGCCCGATGCCGCAGCCGAGCCCGGAGCGTTCGTCGGCGGCGGCGTGGCCCGCTTCGACGGCGCGACCGGCCGGTGGGGCGCGGTGTATCGCGCCGAGCGCGGCGCCGCGGGCCGCTTCGCTCCCCTGCCGTCCGACACCGTCACGGCCCTTCTGGTCGACGACGCGGGCAGGCTATGGGTCGGCACGCGCCCGTTCATGGTCTGGGACCGTCTCGGCGATCCCGATCCGGCCACCGGCCGCGATTGGGGCTGGGTGACCACCGGCGGCGGGCTCGCGCTGCGCGAACCCTCCGCCGAGGATCGGTGGACCCAATGGCAGGCCGGCACCGCCCCATGCATTCCGAGCGTCGTCCACGCGCTGGCGGTCGACGCCGCCGGGCGTGTCTGGGCGGGCGGGGGCAACGGGCTGCACGTCTTCACCGCCGGCGCCGCGTCTCGGCCCTGTGTCGAGGGCGCCGGGCACGCGCAATACGCGCGGCGCCCCTCCGGTCGGGGCATGCCCGCCAACACCGTCCTGGCGGTGGACTTCGACCGCCAGGGCAACGTGTGGATGGGCCTGGCCAACGGCGTCGATGAAGGGCGCGGCCTCATGGTGCTCGACCATGCCGGCACGCTCGGCGACCCGCCGGGATCCCCGGCCGCGCGCGACGACACGTGGACCGCCGTCGCGCTGCCGGGCCCGGCCGACGCGACGGCGGTGGTGCCCTCGGCGCTCACGTTGACCGACGGCGGCGGCCTATGGGTCGGGACGCGCGGGGAGGCCGCGGGCGACGGATGGGGCCTTCTGTCGCGCACCCCGGAGGGTGTCTGGTCGACCCATGCCACCGCTGCCGCGGGGCTTCCGTCCAACCGCGTCTCGGTCGTCGCCCGGCACCCGGCGAGCGGCGAGCTGTGGTTCGGCACGGACGGCCGCGGCGTGGCGCGCTGGGACGGTCGGACATGGCAGGCGTGGCGCTTCACCGGGGAGCCGGGCGGCCTGCCCGGCGATCACGTCACGGCGATCGCCTTCGGCCACGACGGCCGCGTCTGGGCGGCGGCGCGCCCGAGCGTGTGGGGCGGCAAGGACTGGGCCGACGGCGGGGTTGCGGGCTGGGACGGCCAGGCGTGGCGCACGCCGGTCGGTGCGCCTTCGCGTTTCACGTCGGCGCAGGCGCTGGCCGTCGATCTCGACGGCCGGCTGTGGATCGGCACCGTCGACGAAGGCGCCGCGACGTACGACCCGGCCGGCGACCGTTGGGTGGCGCACGCGGCGCCGGCGGCCGGTCCCGGCTTCGGGGGGATGAACGTGTCGGGCATCGCCGTCGACCCGGTCACCGGGCACGTGTGGCTGGCCCACCAGGCGTATCCCGACTGGGTGTGCGACCCGGCGGGCAAGTGCGAACGCCCCTTCCGCGGCGGCGGCGTGTCGCGCTGGGATGGGCGGGGCTGGACGCGTTGGGCCAAGTCGACGGGGGCACCGCTCGCGGCCCACGGCGACGACGGCGAGATGACCAGCATCGCGTTCGACCGGGGCCGCGGCCGCGTGTGGGCCGGCGGCTGGGCCGGTCGCGGGAGCTTCCACTGGCTGACCGGTGTCGGCATCGACGGGACGCTCGACGGCTGCATGCGCCCGTGCGACGCCGGCGACTGGACGTCCGAGCGCTTCCCCGACGGCGGAGCCGTGCGGGCCCTCGCCGTCGACGCCGAGGGCCGGCTGTGGGCGGCGCTCCACCGCAACCACGCCGGATCGATTCCGCCGGCGGCCGGGATTCGCATCCTGGACGCCCAGGCCGGTTGGCGGACGGTTTCCGCAGCCGACGGCCTTCCCGCCGACGAGGTTGCCGCGTTGGCACCGGCCCCCGACGGCATGTGGGTCGGCCTGCTCGACCGTGGCGCCGCCGTGTGGCGGCCGTTCGAAGTCCGGGACCGCGCGTTCCTGCCGCGGCTCGGGCAGCAACTCACGAGGTGATGCTTGAACCCCACTGCGATGTTGGACACTTCGACGATCGGGCGCATCCGGCGACTGGCACGCGTGGCCGCGGTCGTGGCGCTGGCGTGGGCGGCGCTGGCCACCGGCGGCCCCTTGGCCGAGCGCCTCGGGGCCCGCTGGGTCAGCGCGGGCCCTGAGGCGGCAGGCGGGCCGCTCCCGGCTTCCGGCCGTTGGATGACGTATGCCAACGGGGATCGGATCCAGCGCATCGTGCGGGTCGGCGAGAGCGCGTGGGTGGCCACCGACGGCGGCGGTGTCGTGCGCTGGGACCTTCGCTCCGGGGGGTTCCGGCAGTACCTCGCGCCGCAGGACGGCCTGCGCTCCAATCGGGTCAACGACATCGAGGTCGCCGCGGACGGCACCGTGTGGGCGGCGACGAGCCTCGGCCTGTCCCGGCTCGTGCCCGGTGAGGACGCCTGGCACACCATCTCGCCCGAGGTGTCGCCGGGCATGCCGGCGCGGGTGGTGACCGCCGTCGAGCCTTCGGCGGACGGGTACCTGTGGGTGGGCTTCGCGCAGGAATGGGACCCCAACCTGTACAACGCCAAGGCGCGCACCAACGGCGCGTTCAAGGGGGGCGGCATCGCGCGCTTCCGCCCCGCCGACGGCACGTGGGACAAGGCGTTCCGGCCGGTTTTCGAGCGGACCGCCGACGGCGAGAAGTTCACGCACATCCCGTCGGAGAACGTGACCGAGCTCGAGCTGAGCTCGGCCGGCGTGCTGTATGTCGGCACCCGGCCGTACTTCGTGTGGGACCTCAACGCGTGCGGCGACAGCGAGTGCATCTCGGCGCCCGGCTACTGGGTGTGGACGGGCGGCGGCCTCGCGGGGTTCAACCCGGCCGACAGCAAGTGGATCTCGTGGCTCCCGACGGGCGGCGGGGCGTGCTTCTCGGACCACATCACCGACCTCGAGCCCGACGTCGACGGACGGATGTGGGTCGGCACGGCCGGGCGCGGCGTGTTGCTGATCCTGAAGTTCCAGAAGTCGTCGTGCAACAGCGGCACGCCGTACTACGTGCGCGGGCGCAAGATCGGCGACCAGATCAAGGGCCTGCGCGGGAACTGGATCGGGTCGATCGCCGTGGACACGGCCGGCCGGGTGTGGATCGGGCACGGCAACGGCTACGACACCGGCCAGGGCATCGCCGTCCTCACGCACAACAACACGTTCGGCGACTCGTCGGCGGCCGGCGACAATGGGTTCGCCTCCGACGACATCTGGGACTACGTCGACTTCGACGGCATCTCCGGCGACAGCGACGCCATGGTCACGGCCCTGGTCGTCAACGACGAGCTCAAGCTCATCGGCACGCGCGACCACCGCCACGGCGGCGGGTTCGGCATGCGCGGCTACCGCGAGGACGAAGCCGCGTGGATCCCCATGCGGACCGGCGACACGGGCCTGCCGAGCAATCAGATCGCCGGCATCGCGCACGACCCGACCAAGGGTGAGACGTGGGTGTCGTTCCGGGACCGCGGTGTCGCCCGGTTCGACGGGACGCGGTGGCAGAGCTGGCGGATGTTCGGCGAGGGCGCCAAGGTGGCGACCGTCACCCTCGACACCCGCGACGGCTTCGACCGGCTCAAGGTCAACGTGCCGGATCGGGCGGCGTTCGACCGGCTGTTCCCGGTGCTCCCGGCCTTCATCCGGATCGAGAACGACCCGACGTACTACCGGGTGACGGGCTACACGGCGGAGCGTGCGGGCATCGGACCGTTCTTAAACATCAGCCCGAAGCTCGTGCGGAGCGTGACCAAGGGCACGTCGGTGCATCAGATCTACCGCGGCCCGGCCAGCGACGCCTCGACGCAGATCGCCGTCGGCGCCGACGGCCGGGTGTGGGTGGGGGGCCGCGAGACGGTGTGGTCGTACGACACGTGCACGACCAAGAAGCGCCAGCTCGCGCAGTGCTACCTCGACGGCGGGCTCGGCCAATGGACGGGCTCCGACTGGGAGGTGTTCGACCTCGACAACAGCCAGCTGCCGGACCAGACGGTGCCGGCCGTGGCCATCGACCTCCAGGGGCGCATTTGGGCCGGCACCGGCGACGGCCGGTCGTCGGGCTACGGCATCGCGGTCTACGACGCGGCGGCCAAGACGTGGGTGCGCTACGACTACAGCGCGATGCCGACCGGCCAGAAGCTCGGCAGCAACGGCATCAGCGATTTCGGGGTCGACCCGCAGACCGGGCACGTGTGGGCCAGCCATCACCCGGTCGTGGTGTGGAAGGAGAACCTCAACGGCACCTTCACGCGCCTGTACACCGGCGGCGGCGTGTCGCGTTTCGACGGCACGGCGTGGAAGGCCTGGAGCAAGAAGACCGGCGCGACGTTCAAGGCCTTCGGCGAAGAAGGGGAGACCACGTCGGTGGCGGTGGACCGCGCGCGCGACCGGGTGTGGGTCGGGGCATGGGACGGCGACCCGAACTTCCACTGGCTGGACGGGTATGGCGTGCACGCGGTCGTCAACTGGTGCGCGCTGTCGGACTGCGCTCCCGGCGCCTGGGAGTCCAAGGTCTTCAGCGAGGACGGGCTGGTGTCGGACCTGGCGCTCGACCACGCCGGGCGGCTGTGGGCCGGCACGCACCGCAACGGCGCCGGCAAGGTTCCGCCCGTCGGCGGCATCAAGATCTTCGACGGAGCCGACTGGTTCGCGTACACGCCCGACAACGCGCCCTTGCCGAGCAACCAGATCACGGTCCTGACGCCCCGAGACACGGCCATGTGGGTGGGGACGCTCACCGACGGCATCGCGGTCTACGACGCCGTCCCGCCGATGACGTCCACGCCCGAGCCGACCGCGCTCCCGTCGTTCACACCCACGCCGGAGGGCGCCGAGACCGCGACGCCCACGCCGACCGACAGCGACGCGACGCCGACGACGACGACCGGCACGGCGGTCGCGACGTCGGCGACGCCAGGGGCGACGACGGCCGCGCCGCCGTCGCCGTCGGCGTCGCCCACCCCGACGGCGACGCGCTCCCCGGCGCCGGCCGAGGCGTGCGGCCTGGGGACGGCGCGGGTGTGCCGCGCCTTCGTGCCGTGGGCGCGCCAGACGTGCGCGCGGG
>QEVT01000374.1 GCA_003576755.1 bacterium
GCCGGGGCGTCCGCGCCTACGACCCGCCCGCCGCGGCCGCCGGCTCGATGGCCACGCGCCGTCGGACCAGGTCGCGAAACGCGCCGTCGGGCATCACCCGATAGAGTCCGACCTCGACGAAGCGCGGGCGGCGGACGCCGTCGGCCGCGGATCGCCCGTTGGCGGCGCTTGCGCCGGGCGCCACGCGGATCCGATAGTCGTCGCGCACGCGCTGGCCGGCGGTCCAACGCGACGTCGGGTACAGGCCGTACACCGGATGCTGGCGGTCGGCCTGGGCCAAGATGTCTTCGGGGCCGCGCACGGCCGGCCGATCGGTCGCGTGCACCAGCACATGGGCGTCGGCGTCGGGGGCCCGCACCGCCCGCCACTCGACTTCCAGCCTGATGTCGCCGTCCGGCGCCCACCAGGCCCGCGCCCACTCGACGGTCACCGCCGGCCGATCGCCCGCGCCTGCCGAGCCGGCCTCGGCTGCCGACGGCGCGCCGGATGTCCCGCCCGCCGATCCGTCGGGCTCCGGCCCGTGCCGCGGCGCGCGGCGCACGGCGACGATGCCGTCGCCGGCCGACTCCAGCCCCATCGAGGCGCCCAGACGCGCCGACCAGCGTTCCCACCCTGCCAGGGCCACCAGCTCGGGCGTCGTGTAGACGACGTCCGGCAGCGGCGCCGCCGCGTCCAGGCCGACGAGATCGGAGCGCGCATCCACCAACCGGACGCCCGCGACCTCGCCCGTGGCCCACTTGCCGTAGGCCAACGCGAAGTAGCGCGGGCTCCACGCCTCCACGACCAGCGGGGCCGCTGCGGTCTCGGGGCGTGACGCGTCGCGGGCCGCCCCCGCCGCGCCGGGCAGGGCCGCAACGGCGTCGACCAGCCGGCGCCCTGCCGGGTCCTGAGCGTAGATGGCGATGTCCGAGTGGTGGGCCCGCCACGCACCCGCGGCCGCCACGGCCGACAGCGCCAACGCCGCCGCACCGGACCGCGGCCAGCGCGTCGCCGCGGCGGCGGCGCCCAACCCCCAGCCCATGGCGAGCCCGGCACCCGCCACCATCACGAGCAGGTGCGTGCCGATCACGAGCGGCTGGCTGACCGGCGCAGCGAGAAAGCCGGCGACCATCGCCGCCGCAGCCAGGGCGGCGCGCCGCAGCCGCGGTCCGCCGAAGCCCAACGCCAGGGCGAGGCCGGCGGCGCCGAGGACCAGGCCGAACGGGGTGATCTCGCGTGCCAGGAATGCCAGCCGACCGGCCACCGCCGCGGCGACGGCGGCCGGCGTGGTCGGCGGCGTCAGCTGGCCGGCGTACTCGCGCGCCAGGAACGCGTCGAGGAAGCCGTCCAGCGTCGCCGGCGAACGGCCGTAGATCCACGGGGAGCCTGCGCGCGCGGCGAGCGGCAGGTAGGCGTAGACGCCGAGCGACAACACCGCCAGACCGAGCGCGCGGCCCCACGCGGTCGCGCCGGCCCCGCCGGGCCCGAAGCGGCGCAGCGGCCCCAGCGCCCACGCCGGCCAGGCCGCGACGGCCAGCGCCGGGATCAGCGCGAGCAGCGTGCGGTGGTGGCCGACGGCAAGCCCGAAGACCAGCCCGAGCGCGAGCACCGGGCCCGCCGCGTGCGGTCGGTCGCCCGCACGCACCGCCAACCGCAGGCAAGCCAGCGCCAGGCACAGGCCGAGGGCGTAGGCCTCGGCGACGCACGCGTACAACCACACCAGCTCCCCGAAAGCCGGCAACAGCACCGCCGCCGCGGCGGCCGCCTCGGAAGCGCCCGCGGCGCGGACGATCGCGGCCAGGTGCCAGAACGCTGTCAGCATCAGCACCCACGACACGAGGCTGGCGGCCGCGGCCGGAGCGGCCCCGGTCAGCCCGACGCCGCGGACGGCGACGTTGCCGGCCAGATTGAGCAGCGGGTAGCCCGGCGGGTGGGTCACGCCCCACGTGTGCCATGCGACGACGAACTCGCCCGAGTCGTCCATGAGCGGGTCGACCAGGCCGCTCGGGTGCGTCAGGCTGTCGTTGCCGGCCGTGATGTCGGTCTGAAGCGTCGTCAGCCAGACCGCGGCGACGGCGCAGAGCGCGACGGCGGACCAGCGCAGGCGCGCCGTCACCGCCCACCGCCCGGGCGGCCGGCGTCGACTTCGCCGGCTCCCGCTCCCGGCCGCGGCGCATGGCCCGCGCGGCGCTGCAGCGCCGCGAGCCCCGCCACCACCGCCATCGACAGCGCCGACACCGCGATGCCGACCCCGACCCACGGCGCCGTGAACCACAGCCGCACGGTGTGCTCCCCCGGCGGCACCGGCACGGCGATCAGCGCCACGTCGGCCCGGAGCACGGGCGCGGGGCGGGCGTCGACCGTCGCCTGCCAGCCCGGGTAGTGCATCTCGGAGAACACGAGCCACCCCGGCCCGTCGCCGTAGGTCTGCGCCTCGACCTCGCCCGGCCGGCGCACGACGTTGCCGACGCCGCTTTGCCGGCCCGCCGGCCCGCCCGGCACGCCGTCGTGCAGCAGCACGGCCGCCAACGGGTCGAAGTCCGGGGACGCCAGGCGTTCCAGGGCCGCGGCGTCGCCGTCGACGCGCTCGGCGGACACCGCCCGCCAGACGAACGGTGTGGCCGCCGTCAGGCGGTGCAGGTACGTCGCCGCATCCCCCTCGCCGAGCGCCGCCACGCGCTCCGCCGGCGCGTCCAGCGCCGCGCGCCACGACAGCACATCGCTGACGGCCAGGAGGTCCCACAGGCGGCGCTCGTTCGACCGCGACAGCGCGCCGTGGAGATCGTCGAAGGTGCGCAAGCGCAGCGGGCTCGCGCCGCTGGTCGCCTCGACGCCGTGCAGCACCCCGAAGTTGCGCGGAAGGCGGTCCTCGTTGTGCACCCGGCCCGTCGCGCCCGCGCGGAGCGCCGCGACGAGCGGGTCCACCGCCAGCTCGGCCGGCGGCGCGGGGACGAGGTTGACGTGGGCGCCCGCGGCGTAGAGGTCGACCGCGATGCACGCCACCACGGCGCCCGCGAACGCCCGGGCTCGGAGCCGGCCTTGCGCCCGCGCCAGCGACAGCACCGACGCCGCCCCGGCCAGGAGCGCGCCG
>QEVT01000375.1 GCA_003576755.1 bacterium
TCCTCCGGCGGGAGCGGGTTGGCGACCACCACCGCCTGCCGCAGGCCGAGCTCGCGGCGGGCGCGCTGGATGGCGGCGACCTCGGCCGCGTCGTCGACCCGCCACGGCACCGCGTGGCCCGAGTCGCTCAGGTAGAAGCCGGGCATGCGGTCGGTGCCGAAGCCGAGGACGGGCACCGACAGCGTCTCGAGCCGCTCGAGGGTGGCGCCGACGTCGAGGATCGACTTGACGCCGGCGCAGACGACCACGACGGGGGCGTCGGCCAGCGCGAGCAGGTCGGCGGACTCGTCGAACGTCTCGGCGGCGCCGCGGTGGACGCCCCCGAGGCCGCCGGTGGCGAACGCGGCGATCCCGGCACGCGCCGCGATCGTGGCGGTGCTGGCGACGGTCGTCGCCCCCGCGGCGCCGCGCACCAGCGCGGGCGCGAGGTCGCGGACCCCCAGCTTCAGCACATCCTCGCGCTCCGCGATCTCCCACAGGCCGGCCGCGTCGAGGCCCACCCGCACCTCGCCGCCCAGCACCGCAATCGTGGCGGGCACGGCGCCCTCCCCGCGCACCGCCGCCTCGATCTCGCCCGCGATCCGCAGGTTGTCGGGCCGCGGCAGCCCGTGGGCGACGATCGTCGACTCCAGGGCCACCACCGGCGTGCCGCCGGCGAGGGCGGCGGCCGTGTCCACCGTCTCCGCGCCCCCGGTGCGGGCCACGCGCTTCAGGTTGCCCGCGGCACGCTCCTCCAGGTCGGCGTGCGTCCCGTCCGGCGCCCCGGACAGCTCGATCAGGTCGACGTCCTCATGGTCGGCCAGCCACGGCAGCAGCGCCCCGCCATCGCCGGTGAGCAGGTTCACGACGCCGCCGGGGACGTCGGATGTGGCGACCACCTCACCGAGGGTGCTGGTCACGAGGGCTGCGGGGCCTCCCGCGACGGCCACCACGCTGTTGCCCGCCATGATCGCGGGGAGCACCAGCCCGAGCACGCCCGCCACGCCGCCGCCGTCCGGGCAGGCGAGCGCGCAGACGCCGACCGGGATCGGCGTGGAGAGGTTCAGGAACGGGCCGGCGACCGGGTTCACGGCGCCCACCAGCTGGTCGAGCTTGTCGGCGAAGCCGGCCCACCAGACCGCCGAATCGACCGCGGCGCCGACGTCCTCGCGCGCGGCCGCGGCGTCGACGCCCACCGCCGCCATCTCGTCGGCCAGCTGGGCGGCGCGGCCCTCCAGCACCTCGGCGATGCGGTACAGGACCTGGCCCCGGTTGTAGGCGGCGCGGCCCGCCCAGGCGCCCTGGGCGCCGCGGGCGGCGCGGACGGCGTCCCGGGCGTCCTTGCGCGATGCGGCGGCCACGTGCGCCAGCAGCGTGCCGTCCGGGGCGCGCACCGGGAACGTGCGGCCCGACTCGGAGCGCGGGAACGCGCCACCGATGAAGAGCTTGTAGGTCTTGCGGACGGCGACGCGATCGGCCACGGGGTCGCTCACGCCGCCACCGGCGTGGTGTCGAGGTACTCCCGCAGGCCCTGGCGGCCGCCCTCGCGGCCGTGGCCCGACTCGCGGACGCCGCCGAACGGGCTGGCGGGGTCGAACTTGTTGAACGTGTTCGCCCACACCACGCCGGCCTGGAGGCGCTGGGACATCCAGAGGATGCGGGACCCCTTCTCGGTCCAGACGCCGGCCGACAGCCCGTACCGGGTGGCGTTGGCCTTCGCGACGGCCTCCGCCTCGGTGCGGAACGTCTGGACCGCGAGGACGGGGCCGAACACCTCCTCGCGGGCGATCCGCTCCGCCCCGCCGAGGCCGCTGACGATCGTCGGCGGGAAGAAGAAGCCGCGGTCCGGCAGCGGCCGCGACGGATGGTCGATGCGGCACCCGTCGGCCGCCGCCTCGTCGACGAACACGCGGATCCGCTCGAGCTGGGCGGCGGAGTTGATCGCGCCGACGTCGGTGTTCTTGTCGAGGGGCTCGCCCACCCGCAGCAGCTCGATCCGCCGCCGCAGCCGGTCGAGCAGCTCGCCGGCGATGCCCTCCTGCGCCAGCAGGCGCGACCCGGCGCAGCAGACGTGGCCCTGGTTGAAGAAGATGCCGTCGACGATCCCCTCCACCGCCTGGTCGAGGGCGGCGTCGTCGAACACTACGTGCGCGCCCTTGCCGCCCAGCTCGAGGGTCAGGCGGCGGCCGGTGCCGGCGAGCTGCCGCCGGATCGACCGCCCCACCCCGGTGGATCCGGTGAACGCGACCTTGTCGATCCCGGCGTGCCCGGCGAGGGCGGCGCCGGTGGCCCCCGCGCCGGTGACGACGTTGACGACGCCGGGCGGGAACCCGGCCTCGTCGATCAGCTCGGCCAGCAGCAGGGCGGTGAGCGGGGTGGTCTCGGCGGGCTTCAGCACCACGGTGTTGCCGCACGCGAGGGCGGGGGCGATCTTCCACGCCGCCATCAGCAGGGGGAAGTTCCAGGGGATGATCTGGCCGACGACGCCCAGCGGCCGGGCGGCCATGCCGGGCACCGCGTACTCGACCTTGTCGGCCCAGCCGGCGTGGTAGAAGAGGTGCGCCGCCGACAGGGGCACGTCGATGTCGCGCGACTCCCGGATCGGCTTGCCGCCGTCGATCGACTCGAGCACCGCGAACTCGCGGGCGCGGTCCTGCAGCAGACGCGCGAGCCGGAAGATCAGCTTGGCCCGGCGGCGGCCGGGCATGTCGCGCCACGTCGTCTCGTAGGCGCGGCGCGCGGCGGCGACGGCGGCGTCGACGTCGGCGGGCGACGCCTCGGCCACGTCCGCCAGGTGCGCGCCGCTGGCGGGCTCGATGGTGGGGAAGGTCGCGCCGCCCTCGGCGGCGCGCTCCTCGCCGTCGATCATCAGGCCGTACGACGGGCGGATCGCGACGATGTCGCGGCCCTCCAGCGAGGGGACGTAGTCGGCGAACCGCCGCGCCAGGTCGGCGGCTGCGTCGCGCTTGGGGGTGGTGGTCATCGGCCCGGTCCGGGTCAGTCGACGGGGAGGTCGGTGGTGCGGGCGTAGCGCCCGGTGCGCCGGAAGCGCAGCTGCAGCA
>QEVT01000376.1 GCA_003576755.1 bacterium
GGCGGGCCGTCGCCGGGTCGCCCGACGCGGTCGGCGTCGCGGCGTCCGCGCCGGCCAGGCGGTCCATCCAGCGGCGGAGCGGCGTGCCCGGGCGGTCGCCGTTGGCAAAGACCAGCATGGCCACGCCCGCCGCGGCCAGCACCGGCGCCACGCCCTGCCGCGAGCGGCGGCTCACGGCCTCCCTCCGGCCGGCCACGCGTGCTCGAACGCGTTGAGCAGGCGTCCGCCGAGCGTGATGTCGGGCTGATCGTCGATGGCCTGCCAGCGCCGCGGCGCGTCGAGGTCGCGCTCGAAGGCCGGCGGCGCGGCACCGAGCAGGAGCAGGCCGTGCCAGTCGGCATCGATCAGCGCGACCGGGTTGAACACGCGGTTGAGGCTGCGGTCGCGGATCTCGAGGTGCAGGTGCGGCGACGCCTGGCACGTGCCGTACATGTCACCCGACAGCGCGACGGGCTCGCCGCGGCGGACGTACTGCCCGACGGCGAGCGCCGGCCGCTCGCGCAGGTGGCCGTAGAACGACACCATGCCGTTGTGGTGGTCGATCATGAGGTTGTGCGGAGGGCTGCCTCCGCGCCCGTCGACGCTGAGCACCGTCCCGTCGCCGACGGCGACCACCGGGGTGCCGCAGGCCGCCGCCAGGTCGAGGCCCATGTGCAGCCCCTGCCCGGCGCCGTACAGGGTGTTGCGCTCGAAGTAGGCGTAGACCGTGTTGCCGTATGGCTGCGCGACGTACCACGTGCCGGGCCCGGGCGGCTGGGCGAACGGCAGCCCGAACGGCCGTGCCGCCGTCGTGGCCGAGGCCGGCACGCCGGCGGCGACCAGCACCGCCAGGGCGGCGCCGAGCGCGCGGCGCGCCCCCGGAGGGCGGGTCCGGCGCGGCGGCCGGCCGCCGGCGTCAATCGGCGTCATCGATGAACGACTCCAGGACGGCCTCCGCGAACGCCTCGGCATCGGCCCGCAGCTCGAGCACGATCTCGCCGAACAGCTCGGGTTGCGTGGCGCGGACCCAACCGCGGCGCAAGAGCTCGAGGACGGCCAGGAAGCTGACGACGACGTACTCGCGATCGCGCCGCGCGCCGAGCAGGGCCTCCCGGAACGTCACCCGCCCCTGCCGGCGCAGGAGGTCTCGGATGTCGGCCAGGCGATCGGCCAGCCGCAGCCGCGGCGGGGGGGCCGCGGCCGGCGGCGGGGCCGGCTCGGCCTCGACCTCGGCCAGCGCCGCCTCGAACGCGGCGACGAGGTCGACCAGCGAGACCCCGCTCGGCTCGAGCCGGGGCGGGAGGTCGGGCGGCGGGGCGGACCGCACGAACGCGCGCAGCCCGCCGTGCTCGCGCCGCTGCAGGACTTCGGCGGCCTGCTTGTACTGGCGATAGGCCCGCAGACGTTCGACGAGGAGCTGCGCGTCGGCGTCCTCGTCGATGGGCGGCGCGGGGGGGCGGGGCAGGAGGGCGCGGCTCTTGATCAGCATCAGCGTCGAGGCGACCTCGCAGAACGCCGCCAGCGCGGCGGGGTCGATGGACTCGAGCTGGCCGACATAGGCCACGTACTGATGGGTCACCTGTGCCAGCGCCACGGCGGTGATGTCGAGCTGTTCCCGGCGGATCAGGGTCAGGAGGAGGTCGAGCGGCCCTTCGAAGACCTCGAGCCGCACGCAGTAGGCGGTCACGCGTCCAGGGCGATGCGCTGCGCGACCGGGGCGGGTGCGTCGGGCGGGAGGTCGGCGGCGAGCGGTGCGCCCGCGACCATTCGGGCCGCCTGGGCATCGAGGCGTTCGGCGACGGCGTCCATGAGCCGCGGCTTCCACCCGCCCAGGAACCGCTCGCCGGGGCACGGGGTCGGCACCATCTCGCGGTGCCCGCGGACGGCGGTGGTCGGGAGCCCGAGGTCCCAGCAGAGCTGGGCCACCAGGTCCGCGGCGGCGGCGATCTGGGCCGGCGGCGGGTCGGCGTGCGCCAGGTCGCCGGCCAGCGCGATGCCGACCGAGACCGGGTTGAACTGCGCCACGTGATGGCTGACCACGGTGAGGTCCTGCGTCCGGTAGACCGTGCCGTCGGCGCCGACGACGAAGTGGTAGCCGATGCCAGGCCAGCCGTTGTCGTCGACGTGCGCCCGCGCGATGGCGTGCGGCCCGACGTGGGCCGGCGCGCCCGTGGCGTGGATGACAAGGTAGCGGACGTGGGTCAAGGGGCGCGCGGCGTAGGCCCGGCTCGGGTGCCGCGCCAGCTGGTCGGTGAGGTCCGCCACGACGGGCGCGGGCACCGCGAGCGGCCGGGCGGACCGCCGCCGGCGCCCTTCCCACACCGCCGCGCCGATCGGCTTGAGGCGCACCTGGCCCGGCATCGGCGACTCGAGCGCGACGTGCTCGAAGTACTGCGTCGGGATGCCGTCCTCGTCGACCAGCGGGCCGACCGGGGCCCCGCACAGCGTCGGGCCGAGGTGCGCGTAGAACGCGCGGAACGCCTCGGCCACGGCGGGCGGGCCGGGGGCGCCGGCGGCGCGCGGGGCGGCGTCCGTGGGCGAGGCGGGCACGGCGTCCGCGATCCCCTCGGCAGCGCCCGTCGGACTGGCGTCGTCCGGGGTGGCGTCAAGCGACACGGCCGCGGCCGCGGCGTCGTCTGCGGCTCCGGTCGCGGCGCCGTCCGCGACGTCGAGGGCCGCTTCGGGCGCACCGTCCGCCGGTTCGCCGGGTTCGCTGCGCCCCGTGTCGTCCGACGGGTCGCCGGACGGCGCGCCGGGGACGAGGCCCACGTCGGCATCGGGGGCGGCGCCGGGCGCGGCGTCGGACGCGATGTCCGATGTCGCCTCGACGACGGCGGGGGCCGAATCGAAGGGTACGGCGCCCGTGTCGACCGGCGCGGCGGCCGCGTCGGGGGCGGGAACGGTGTCGCCGGCGGGTGCGATATCGGCGGCGGGCGCGGCGTCGGGGCGACGGGCGCCGGCGCCGCCGGTCGGGGTCGACTGAGGCTCAGGATCCATGCCGACAATTCTATGGCCGCCGGGCGGCGGCGCGAAAGCCTGGCGCGCGGCGGCGGCGG
>QEVT01000377.1 GCA_003576755.1 bacterium
CCCGGACCCGGATGGGATCGCCCCGGCGCACACTGCGGCTGACGATCGTCGCAGCGGGCGGCTTGACGTCGTCGATCCAGAACCGGAAGCGGAAGCTCCCCGCGCCCGCGGCCGTGGGGCTGTCGAAGACGACGTAGTACGTGCCGGGGGCAGGGCGGATCGCGCCCGCGGCCGGAACGGGGCTGCCGAAGTCCGTCACGTACGGGTTCTGGTCGAACGGAAGCGCGGCGTAGCCGGTGAGCCGGTTCTCGTCGCCGCCGCGCACGACGCGCGGCTCGACGCGTGAGCCCGGCCCGCGGCCGACGATCGCCACGCCGAAGTTTGCGACGGCGCGTGTCAGCCGCACCCTGAACACCTGCTCGGGGCCGGCCAGGCGAGACGACACCGGTCCGCCGGCGGGGACCTCCGGGTAGCGGTAGGTGTCGACGAGCGACGGCCGACCTCGCGTGTCACCGCTGTAGAGGCCCGGCCGGCGAAGGGTGCGTGCCCCGCCGAGCGCGAGCTTCGGGGTCTCGACCCGCCCCCAGACCGGGATCCGTCGGATGAGGCCGTCCCGGCGGAGGACGATGGCGCCGGCGAGCTCGCCGTCGGTCGCCCCCGCGACGAGGTCGAGGGGCAGCGGGCCCGGCACGGTGACCGTCGGCGGCGCCGCCAGCTCGGTGCCCACGGGCATCCGGCTCAGCTCGACGGTGAGCGCCCACTGCCCGGCGCCGCCGCCCGCATCCTCGACGGCAACGCTCCGGCTGGTGACCGTCTCGGGGCGGACGAGCCCGAACGAGACGGCCGTGGGTGTGGGGCGGAGCGCGGGCGCGTCGGCGGCGACGACGTCGGCGAGGCCGGCGCCGACCCGGGCCGGACCGACCTGACCGTCGACGCCCGCGATCGGCCGCGCGGTCACGGTCAGGGCAGCCTTGACGTCGGCGGGGCTCCAGCCCGGGTGTCGCTGGAGCAGCAGCGCGGCGGCACCCGAGACGTGTGGTGCGGCCATGCTCGTCCCGGAGGAGAGGCCCCAGCCGCCGGGCTGCGAGGAGAGGATCGACGTGCCCGGGGCGACGAGGTCGGGCTTCAGGCGGAGGGAGATCGGGGTTGGTCCCGCCGACGAGAAGCTCGCGACCGACGGCGACGCGCCGGACGTGGACGCGCCGACGGTGATCGCAGCCGCCGCGCTCCCGGGCGAGCCGACCGAGCCGCGGCCGAAGTCGTCGAAGTCGTTGCCGGCCGCCACCACGGGCACGACTCCCGCGGCTGCGGCAGCGTCGAGCGCCAGCGCGACGATGTCCCGCGACGGCTCGATCTCGGGCTCCCCCAGCGAGAGGTTGATGACGTCCATGCCGTCTTGGACCGCGGCCTCGATGGCCGCCACGAGCTCGGGCGCGTTGCCGTTCAGACCCAGGCCGGACCGCGTCGGAACCGTGAGCGCCTTGTAGTTCCCGATGTACGCGCGCGGCGCGATGCCGCCGATCCGCAGTCCGTTGGCGAGCGTGTTGGCGTTTCCGGCAGCGATCCCGGCAACATGCGTTGCGTGGCCGGAGTCCTCCGGGTCGAACGGGAGGCCGGCGTACTTCCAGGTGGCACCGGGCGGAGGGAACGCCCGGGCGACGATGACCTTGGCGGTCGTGTACGCCGTCTGACCCTTCGGGAAGCCCGGGGGCATCGTGTACCCCGCCGGGTCGAAGAACGCGTGCTTCTGGTCGACGCCGTCGTCGATGATCCCGATCTTGATCCCGGCGCCGGCGTTGCCGAGCGGGGCGTCGGGCAGGTCGCGCGCACGGATGGTGGTCGCGTCGGGGCCGGCGAGCGCGTGGTACGTGACGCCGGCGAAGACCTGCTCGACGCCGGGAAGACGCGAGAGCCTGGCAAGCGCGTCGCGCGGGACGACGACCGCCAGCCCGTTCAGTACCAGCCGGTACCGCCAGCGGATCGCGGCGCCGGGGATCGAGACGTGCAGCGCCGCCGCGAAGCGCCGCTGCTCCGCGTCGATCCGGCCCGCCGCGCCCGCGGCACCGTGGGCGCGCGCGAGGGGCGGCGCCGCCAGCCGGACGACGACCTCCGTGTGCGGATTGGGCTCGGCGACCGTTGCCGCGGTTCCGGTGGTCGCGAGCAGCGCGACGAGCGCTGCGGCAGCGAGGACGGCGAGGAAGGGGAGCGCGCGCGTCACCTGTGATTGAGACGCCGGCCGGCGCCCGGAGTCGGCGCGCGGCCCGCGCTATGCGGATGAGAGGACTTGAACCTCCACGCCCTTGCGGGCACACGGACCTGAACCGTGCGCGTCTACCAATTCCGCCACATCCGCGCGGAGGGTCAGTGTACCCGCGCCCCCGGGGCCGGGCCGGTGTCCGGGCGGTCAGGCGGGCGGTGCGTCGGGGCCGTCGAGGTCGATCTCGTCGTCGGCCTCGATGACGCCGATCACCCTGTCCCTGCCCGAGCCGCCGAAGAACACGTCCTTCGCGCCCCCGGTCGTGACGTACGTGTCGTTGCCGGGGCCGCCGTACGCGACTCCGCCGCCGGCGCCGCCCTCGAACGTGTCGTTGCCGTCCCCACCGGTCAGGGTGTCATAGCCCGCGCCACCATCGAGCCGGTCGTTGCCGGCGCCGCCCGTGAGCGTGTCATCGCCGTCCCCGCCGGTCAGGCGGTCGTTGCCCGCGCCGCCGTCGAGCGTGTCGTCGCCGTCTCCGCCGGTGAGGGTATCGCGACCGTCTCCTCCGTCGAGGCGGTCGTTGCCGGCGCCGCCGTCGAGCGTGTCGTTGCCGGCGCCGCCCGTGAGCGTATCGTTTCCGTCCCCGCCGTCGAGGCGGTCGTTGCCCGTGCTCCCGTCGAGAGAGTCGTTGCCCGCGCCGCCGGTCAGCCGGTCGTTGCCGGTGCCGCCGTCGAGGCGGTCGTTCCCGCTTTCGCCGGCGAGTGTGTCGTCGCCCTGGCCGCCCGTGAGCGTGTCGTTACCGGTCCCGCCGTCGAGCCGGTCGTTGCCGGTGCCGCCGTCGAGGCGGTCGTTCCCGCTTCCGCCGGCGAGTGTGTCGTCGCCCTGGCCGCCC
>QEVT01000036.1 GCA_003576755.1 bacterium
CGCCCGCGGGGCCTTCGTCGCGGGCATCGGCCGCGCCGGGGACGGGCGGCGCGGGTGTGGGCGCGCCGCACGCGGCGAGGGCGGGAACGAGCGCCAGGGCGCCGAGGGCGAGACGGGCGCGGCGGCGGGGCATGAGGGTCATGGGGATGGGTCCGTGGGTCCGGGTGGTGCGGCGCCGCGACGGCGCGTGCGGCCGAGCTGCGGTTGATTGTGGTCCAGGGGCCGCGGAATGCCAAGCGCGACGGTCGTGGGGCCGGCCCGCTCGGGCCTCAGCGCCTACCGCACGCGCGGCGGATTTGCCATGCGGTCGGAACGGGACTCGGCATGGGATCCGGACGGGACTCGGCATGCGGCTTGGACGGGTCCGTCCGACCCGCGGTAGGCGCGACGTCGCCGGCTGCGGCCGGGTCGGCGCCGTCGCGCGGGCGGCGGGGGCGGGGGTTCGAACGTCCGGCCGGGCGAAAGGGTTCCCGCGTGCTCCGGGCATGCCGCGATCGACGGAAGGGCCGCCGGCGCCCACGCCGGCGCGGCGCCCCGGCCGCGCGGCCCGTCTGGCCACCCGTGCACCCTTGTGGCATACTCGCCCGACGCCCACCCGCCCCGCCGCGAGAGCCCGACATGAGCATCCCCACCCCCATCTTCGACCGCCTGCTCGCCGAGTGCATCGGCCGGCCGCAGGCGTACGCCGCCCTCGGCGAGCTGTGCGACAGCGTCGGCGGCCGCACCAGCGGCGCCCCCAGCGGCGACCGCGCCGAGGCGTGGGGCCACGCCCTCTTCACCGCGTGGGGCCTCGCCGACGCCCGCTACGAACCCTTCGAGGTCACCGTCTGGCAGCGCGGCACCATCGACGCCCACGTCGACAGCCCCGCCGCATGGCGGCTCACCGCCGTCGCCCACGGCAACGCCCCGCCCGCCGCCGACCTCACCGCGCGCCTCGTCGATGCCGGCCACGGCGAGCGCCCCGACTACGACCGCCTCGGCGACGGCGTGCGCGGCAAGATCGTCCTGTGCGACGAGGGCGCCGGCGACGGGCGCCGCCGCCTCCACCGCAGCGAGAAGCTCCTGCTGGCCGCCGAGCACGGCGCCGTCGCCCTCATGATCCAGAGCTCCGCGCCGGGCGGCCTGCCCCGCACCGGCGTGTGCCACGCGGGCCAGGCCCCCATCGCCAGCCTCGGGATCTCGCTGGAAGACGGCGAGCGCCTCCGCCGCCTCATCCGTGCCGGCGCCGTCCCCACCGCCACCATACGGATGACCAATCACGTCGCCCCCGGCACCGCCCGCAACGTCCTCGCCGACCTTCCCGGGCGCGAGCTCCCCGGCGAGGTCATCCTCGTCGGCGGCCACCTCGACAGCTGGGACCTCGCCCAGGGCGCCACCGACAACGGCCTCGGAGCCGCCATCGTCCTCGAGATCGCCCGCGCCCTCGCCAGCCTCGACCAGCGCCCCCGCCGCACCGTCCGCTTCGCCCTGTGGGCCGCCGAAGAGATCGGCCTGCGCGGCTCCAAGCACCACGCCGCCCTCCACGCCCCCAGCCTCGCCGCCATCCGCGCCGTCCTCAACTTCGACATGACCGGCGACCCCTACGGCTACTGGACGCCCGGCCGCCCCGATCCCGGCCCGCTGCTGCGCGACCTCTCACGCCGCCTCGCCCCCCTCGGCATGCGCGACCACTTCGACCACAAGGCCGGCCTCCACAGCGACCACCAACCGTTCATGCTGGCCGGCGTCCCCGTCGTCGGCATCCTCGGCGACCTCGGCGAACAGGGCGGCCGCTACTACCACAGCGTCGGCGACACCTTCGAGAAGGTCTCGCTGCCCGCGTTCGGCCGGGCCGCCGCCGTCGGCGCCATCACCGCGTACGCCCTCGCCGACACCCTTGCCCCGCCCTTGGCCCACCTCGATCCCGCCGGCGTCCGCGCCATGATCGACGCCGCCGGACTGCACGAAGCGCTCGTCGCCGAGGGCTACGACGGCCCACCGATGCACGCAGCCCCTGCCACCCCCGACGGGAGGATCGGATGACGCGGCCCATCGCGGCGACCCGCCGCCGCATCCCGTCGGCGCGGGCGCGCCGTGCGCTCGCCGCCGTGCTCGTCGCGACGATCGCCATGCACGCGGCCGGCCCGCCCACGCCCCGGCCGCTGCTCGCACAGGACGGACCCGCCCTCGCCATGGCCGGCCAGCTCGGCGGACCCGTGCAGGCCGTCGCCGTCGACGCCGCCGGCCAGACCTTCGTCGGCGTCGGCCCCCGCGTCATCGTCTTCACCATGTGCGGCTCCGAATGGCCCGTCGAGCGCGGCCGCACCGCCCCGTTGCCGGGCCTCGTCGAGGACATCCAGCTCCGCGACGGCCTCGCCTACGTCGCTGCCGGCGTCGGCGGGCTCGTCGTCCTCGACGCCCGCGACCCCGCCGGCCTGCGCGTCCTTGGCCGCGCCCCCCTCGAAGGCGTCGCCGCCAAGGTCGTGCTCGACGGCCCGCGCGCCTTCGTCGCCGCCGGCGCCCGCGGCCTGCGCATCGTCGACGTCGCCGATCCCGCCGCCCCGCGCGAGATCGGCGTGTACCAGGCCATCGTCACCGACTTCACCCTCGTCGGCACCCGCGCCTACGTCGTGGCCCGCAACCTCCAGCAGGTCGACGTCAGCAACCCCGCGGCGCCCCGCATCGAGCGCACCCTCGAAGACTGGTCCGACGCCGTCGACAGCATCGGCCCGCACGTCTTCGTGGCCATCTCCACCGCCGTCCCCGGCGAGAGCCGCCGCGTCGGATCGCTGCGCGTCTACGACGTCACCAACACGCGCCGCCCCGCCATCGTGCACACCTTGCCCATCGGCGACCAGGCGCGCGCGCTCGTGCGCGTCGGCGGCCACGTGCTGTACCAGGGCGCCAGCCGCCTCACCGTCGTCGCCCAGGCCGTCCCCGCCAGCCTCGGGCCCGTCCTCGGCGCCATCGGGACCCCGGACTCCGTGCAGGCCGTCCTCCCCGCCGGCCGAACCGCCTACCTCGCGGCCGGCCGCGCCGGCCTGCGCGCCGTCGCCGACTGGCCCGCGCCCGCCGCCGCGCGCGAGCGCCAGGTCCTCGACACCCTCGGCAGCGCCGAGAGCGTCGCCGTCGCCGACGGCTTCGCTTATGTCGAGGACGAGGGCAGCGGCAACCGCGTGCTCGTCGTCGACGTGCGCCGCCCGGCCGAGCCGCGCGTCGTCGCCGCCATCCCCGTCGGCGTCGACCACGGCGCCATGGTCGCCGACGGCGGGCGCCTCTTCGTCGGCGCCCCCGACCGCACCGTCCGCATCTTCGACGTCCGCGACCCCGCCGCCCCCCGCCCGCTCGCCCAGGTCGCCATGCCCCGCGACCCCGTCACCGGCCGCGAGGCCCCCGTGTGGCGCCTGGCCCTCGACGCCGATTGGCTCTACGTCGCCAACGACGAGTGGCTGCGCGTGCTCGACGTGGCCGATCCCGCCGCCCCCCGCGAGGTCAGCCGCCGCCGTTCCAGCGGCGGCGCCACCGACCTGGCCGCCCGCGACCGGCGCGCCTACGTCCTCGGCCCCAGCACCGGCACGTTCCAGGGCCGCCCCAGCCTGCAGATCATCGACGTCTTCCGCCCCGACGACCCCCTCCAGCTCGGCACCCACCCCGTCACCGGCGCACAGGGCGGGGTGCAGACCGACGGGTCGCACGTGTTCGTCGAAGGCGTCCAGGTCGTCGACGTGCGCAACCCCGAGAGGCCCGTCGACGCGGCCGCCCTGACCCTCCCCGGGCGGAACCGCGCCAGCGCCCTCGCCGGCACCCGCCTCTATCTCGCGCGCACCAACGCCGACATCGGCGGCAGCGTGCGCGTCGTCGACGTCACGACCCCGTCGTCCCCCATCGCCGGCCCCGTGATCGAGCTCGTCGAGGGGGTCCGCGGCATCGCCGTGCGCGACGGACACGCCTTCGCCGCCGCCCAGGGCCTCGGCCTCGTCGTCGTCCGCGACGCCGCCCTGCCGCTGCCCCCTACCCCCGCCCCGACCGCCATCCCGACCCGCGTGCCCGGCCTGAGCGAGACCACCTACCTGCCCTTGGCCCTGCGCGGACCCTTGGGCGGCGTGTGCCGTTGATCACGGCGTGACGCCGGCGCTGCCGCCACATCCCCCGCCCACCCGGATCCCCTACCGACCCAACCCACCGCGCTCACACCGGCAAGCCCGGCACCAGCGACTCGATCGACGCCTGCGCCACCGGCGTCGCGCTCCCGATCGTCAGCGCGCACAGGTTCGAGAACGCCGCCGTCGACGCGTTCGGCCACAGCTCCGCATCCGGCCGGTGATACAGCGCGTTCAGCGACGCGTTCGTCAGGTACGGCCGCGCCCGGAACATGATCCCGAAGTTCGTCTGCACGCCGTGCGCCCCAAACCCCAGCCGCACCTGTCCCCGGTTGACGTAGATCGGCAACAGCCGCGCGTCGCGCCACAGCGTCCGCCGCACGCTCGGCACCGCCCCCCACACCCCGTTCGCCCCTTGCGTCGCCACCACCTCGATCTCGAGGAAGCCGCTGTAGGGCCGCCCGTCCGCCCGCTGCACGAGCAGCACGTAGTCGCCCGCCGCCGCCACATCCAGCGTGTCGCCCGTCTTGGTGCCCGCCGGGTGCGCCAGCCGCACCGACAGCGCGTCCGCCGTCGGCACGAACCACTCCACCAGGCTGAGCGTCGTCGCCAGCTCCCCCCGCGCCGTCGCGTCCCCCGGGCCGCGCCACGCCAAGGGCGGCACCCGCCGCCACTGCGTGATCTTCTCGATCAGCCCGTCCGTCCGCCACTCCCAGTCCTCGATCACGCTCCAGCCCACGTCGACGCGGTCGGCCTGGATGCGCGCGCCGGTCTCGCCGTAGCGGATCCGCACCGCCGCGCCGGGCGCCGTCGGCGCCAGCGCCGCCAGGTGCCAGAGGTCGATGTCCACGCTCGGCACCGGCTTGCCGAAGGCCAGGTCCACCAGCACCCGCGGCGTGTTCGACAGACCCTCCGGCACCCGATGGTCCTTTGGCAGCACCGCGTAGAACACCCACTGGTCTGCCGGTTGCTGGTACACGTCGAGCGTCGAGTACTCCGGCTCCTCCGGGAACCCTCCCAAGAGCGCCGGCGTGGCCGACACGGACGTCGCCACGTGGTTCGGGTACACCGCGCTGATCCGCGACGAGCCCATCGCCGGGAACAGCCCGCGGTTCGACACCCCCCCCGGCGACACCAGGTACGTCCCCATCGGCGTCGACACCTCCTTCAGGCACCACCGCAGGCTCCAGTCCGAGCCCGGCGCCCAAAACGCGTCGCGCGAGTCCTTCGTGAAGCGCATCACGTGGCCGCCGAGCGGGCTCGGCGACGTCTCGATGTCGATGCGGGTGAACCCGATCGGCCGGCCCGCCGCGTTGCGGTTCTCGAAGAGCATGTAGCTCCCCGGGGGCGGCGTCGGGTTGATCCGCGTGTTCGAGTAGCGCACGTTCGCGCCCAGGAGCGGCCGGTCGTCGACTGCGATGATCGCCCAGTTGCTGAAGGCGGCGTCGGGCGCGCCTGCCGGCTTCACGCGCGTCATGTAAAACCCCGTCGGCGTCGGGCGCCCGGGCACCTCGTCGACCACGCCGCGCGCCGCCGCCCACGTGCCGCGCACGGTTCGCGCGCTCGACAGGTCGAGCGGGCTCACCCGCACCTCGAAGTCCAGCGCGCCGGTGAACGGCTCGTGGTTGGCCACCGACACGTAGGCCTTGTAGCCCTGCTGCGTCACACCGGCGGCGTCCACCAGGATCTTGCTGGGCGAGAAACGAAGCGTGGTCTGCAGTGCCATGCGGGTGAGCCCTCCGGAGCAGATCGGTCTGGCAGGCGCCGGGTGCGCCGCCGCGGCGACGGGCCGGGCGGCACACCGCGCCGCCGCCGCCCGTCCGTGCCGGCAAGGGTATCGGCACGCGCGGCCGCTGTCAAGGGTACCGTGCCCGCGGCACCGGCGCTTGCCGGGGTGTCGCGGAGCGGCGTCACCGCACGCCCCCTGGACCGGGCCCCCGGCACTCCACCTCGGCAGCGCCGCCTCCCGCAACCGCTCTCGCCACCCTTCACGCCGAGACGGGCCGTTGACAGGGCTCCCCGAACGGTGGTAAACTTTAGATTAATAGCCCAGCTCCCACACAGCCCAGGAACCACCGCCAGTCCGCCCGGCCCGGCGCTCGCGCCGCGCGGCACCGTAGCGTGCCGCCGCGGCGCGCCGCCCGCCGGCGGCGACATGGGAGAGGAGTCCGGCATGTTCCGCCACGTCCTGACCTCCGGCCTGCTGTGCGCGCTCGCGCTCGCACGCCCCATCGCCCCGTCCCCGCCGGCCCACGCGGCGCCGACCGACCCGCCCCGTGCCGCCGGCATCCCGCGGCCGGACGGCGACCGCGAGCCCGGTCCGCAGCGCGCCCAGGGTCATGGGCCGACCGCCCGCGCCCTGACGATCGAGAGCGAGTACGATGCCGTGCGCATCCCCGACGCGCCGGGCCTCGACCCCCAGGGCGCGCTGACCATCGAGCTGTGGATCAAGCGTCAGCCGACCCCGGCCTGCGGCAGCCTCGTCAGCAAGGGCCGCGGCAGCGGCTACTGGCTCGGCGTGTGCGGCGGACGCCTCCGGTTCGCGGCCGGGAGCGCCAGCGTCGACGGCAACGCCGTCCTGCCGGAAGGCCGTTGGGTCCACGTGGCGGCCGCGTTCGACGGCGCCACGGTGGCGTTCTTCGTCAACGGCGCGGCCGACCGCACCGTCCCCCTCGGCGACGACAACCTGCCCGACACCAGCCGCGAGCTGGTCTTCGGCGCCGACGCCGCCCTGGGCGCCTTCTTCCCCGGCGGCATCGACCACGTGCGGCTGTGGAACGTGGCCCGGACGGAAGCCGAGATCCGCGACCACATGGCGGTCGGCCTCTCGGCGCAGGCCGGGCTCGTCGGGCAATGGCCGCTCGACGGCAGCGCGCGCGACCTGGCGGGCGGGCACGACGGGCGGGCCGGCAGCGGCGCGTTCTCGCATGACGGCGCGCTGCCGCGCGACGTCACGCTGCCGCTCACCGACAGCGCGGTCGTGGTCGACGGCCGCTGCGACCCGGTGGAATACGGGTCGGCCGAGCGCGTCGCGCTCGAGGGGATCGACCCCGTGACGGCCTACGCCCAGGTCGGCGCCGTCCACGTCAACGTGTGCGTCCTCGACCTTCCCAAGCCCACGTCCGCGAGCGGTTTCGTGGCCGTCGCGCTCGACCGCAACCTCAGCCGGGACGCGCGGGCCCAGCCGGGCGACTACCGCGTCGTCGCCCGCTACTCCGGCAACCCCGCCGTCGAGGAGGCCGACGGCCTGGGCGGCTGGCGCGCGCTGACCCTCCCGGCCGGCAGCTGGGAAGCGGCGCGCACCACGACCGGCGATCGCTGGAGCGCCGAGGTGCGCCTCGCCCGGTCGCTCCTCGAGCCGCCGCGTGACGCCGACGACCCGTTCGCGACCGGCCTCGCCATCGTCCACAGCGGCGTGCGCGCCGCGGGCGACGAATACCCGTGGCCGCCCGGCGGCGCCATCAACGCGCCCGCCACCTGGTCGACGGCGAGCCTGGCCGAGGTGGCCGGCTTCGCGCCGCGCTACGCCTTCACCGGTGTCGTCCAGCGCCTGGTCGCCGACGGGCCGCCCGTCGGCGTCGCCGGCGTGCCCGTGCAGCTCGTGCTCTCCGAAGGCACCCGCATGAGCCTGGCCGACGTTGCCGAGACCGATCAAGGCGGCTTCTACCGGCTGGACTTCCAGGGCTACCCGCCCGACGCGTTCATCGTCCGCCAGACCAACCCGCGCGGCATGGTGTCGCGGTCGGCCAACGCCGGCCCGGGCGGGCGCGTCGCCGGGAGCGACGTGCTCGTCTACGACGTCGATCCCGACGCGCCCCCGGCCGACGCGACCTACGCCGACGGCCGCTTCGTCGAGGCGCTCGCACCCGCCGTCCCGCCGACGTTGCGCCAGCACTACCTCGTCGTGTACGCCCCTCCCGTCGTCGAGGAAGACCTCGAGGCCCTCGTCGAGGCCCGCCGGGCCCAGGGTTTCGACGTCACGCTGCGCAGCACCGGCGACATCGCCGCCGAGTCGCCGGGGCGCGACCTGGCCGAGCAGATCCGCAACTGGCTCGCGGCCCGATGGAAGGCCGTCGAGCCCGAACCGGTCTACGCGCTGCTCGTCGGCCGCGGCGACCGGGTCCCCGTGCGGGACATCGGTTGGCTCGGCGACGACCACCGCGATCCGGGGCGCGCCGACTACCGGCCGGCCTGGCCGACCGATTGGTACTACGCCGACGTGGACTCGAACTGGGACGCCGACGGCGACGGATACCACGGCGAGTTCCTCGGGTGCGCGCCGGGTCAGACCTACCGCGACGCCGACGGCGAGACCGCGGACTGCCCGGAGGCCGGCAGCCTCGCCCGCGAGGGGCCCTACGGCGCCCTCCGCGAGCAGAGCGACGACTTCCGCATGGAGATCGCCGTCGGCCGGCTGCCCGTGAACGGGCGCGGCGAGGTCCGCCGGGCGCTCGAGGCCATCGTCGCTGCCGACACCGGCGGCGCCGAGAAGCGCCGCGCCATCGTGGCCGGCGGCTTCTGGCATTTCGAGGGCGCCACCTGGTCCGACGCGCGGCAGGCGTCCGTCGCCGGCGGCGACGCCGCGGCGGACCCATGGCTCCGCCGGCCCTGGGATGGCGTCCAGCCGTTCGGACACGACGCTGGAGAGGCGCTGGCCGCCGACGTGCTGCCCGTCGTGCAGCCCGCGATGACCGAGGTCACGCGCCTGTTCGAGTCGACGTCGCCCGGCGGCGACCCCGCGCTCAGCCCGACGCGGCTGGCGGGGACCGGCGCGCTGTCCGCGGCGTCGCTGGCCCAGCACTGGCTGCGGGGCGCCGGCCTCGTGCACGTGGCGGGGCGCGGCGGCCCGGGCGGGATCTTCCAGGCCCGGTGGACCCGCGACTGGGACGACGACGGCCAGATCGACCAGCCCGCGGCGCCCGCGACCTGCGCCGGCCAGGTCGGCGCGGGCGGACGGAGCGGCCCGCCGTGCGACGAGCTCGAGGGCGACGCCGTCATCGACGGCCGAATGCCCAAGGGGCCCGGCGCCGCCCCCGTCGTCGTGGCCAACGCGGGCGGCACGGCCAACGTCGCGTGGCGCTGGGACGGCGTCGACGCCGCCGGCGGCGTGATCGGGCTGCGCTACGGCCCTTCGGCGGTGCCGTCCGTCCTGGTCGGGCGCGGGGCCGTCGCCGGCTGGCTCGGCAGCCAGACCCCCGTCGAGCCCGGCGCCCTCGACCGCTTCCAGGCCCGGGCCGCCGAGCAGATCGCCGGCCGGGCCCTGCGGCTCGGCGACGCCGCGGCCGTCGCCATGGGCGATCTCGCCCGCCGGGCCCCGTACGATCCGCGCTCGTACGGGGCGCTCCTCCTGGGCGACCCCGCCCTCGCCTATTGGGGGGCCGTTCCCGACACGTCGGGCGCATGGCCTCAGGAGGGGGGCGACTGGCGCGCATCCGGCGGCTCGGTGTACGCCGGGCCCGTGGTGCCCGAGCGCGTGTGGCAGACCCGCGACCCGGCGCTCGGCTCGCCGCCGGTCGTGGGCCGCGACGGCAACGTCGTCGCGGTGGGCACCGGCGCGGTGATGCGCGTGTCGGGCGCAGGCCTGCAGGTCAACCGCGGCACGCTGGCGTCGTCCGGGGTCACGACCCGCTTCGCGCCGGCGCTCGGTGCCGCGGCCGTGTACGTCGTGGCCGGCGGCTCGCTCTACGCCTACGACCTCGGCCTCGGCAACCGCGTCGAGGTGCGCCTGCCGTCCGGCGCCGCGGCCAGCGGCGCGCCGCGCGTCGGCCCGGACGGGCTGGTGTGGGTGCCGACGCAGCTCGGCATGTTGCGCGTCGACGGCGCCGGGCGCGTGGTGCAGGTCGGCATCTCGCCGGTCGTCGGTGCGCCGGCCTGGCTCCCGAGCGGCGAGGCCGTGTGGTCGACCGCCGACGGCCGCGTCCAGGGCTACCTCGTCGGACCGTCCGGCGAGGGCACGCTGCGCGAGCTCAGCCGGCGCGACCTCGGGGACCTGACGGCTCCGGTGGTAAGCCCGGCCAGCACGGTGTACGTCGGCGCCGCGGACGGACGGGTGTACGCGATGCCCGACGAGGGGCAGGAGTGGCAGGTCGACCTCGGCGGCCCGGTGCGGGCACGTCCCGCCATCGGCCCCGATGGCAAGCTCTTCGTGGCGACGGCGTCGGGCCGGGTGTCGGCCTACGCGGCCGAGCGCAGCGAGCTGCTCTGGTCGACGCGGCTGGGGGTCACCGTCGCCGCCAGCCCCGCCGTCGACGGCGGCCAGCTCTTCGTGGTGGCGGGCCAGAGCCTCTTCGCCCTCGACGTGGCCACCGGCAAGGTCAACTGGACCGCCGCGCTCGGCGGCGCCACCGACGAGCGCGGCGGACCCGTCATCGGGCCGGACCGCACGGTGTACGTGACGCGCAGCGACCAGACCCTCGTCGCCATCCGTGAATCGGGCTGGCTCGCGGCGCCGTCGGACGTGTCGGTCGAGACCGGCGCGAGCGGCGCGACGGTGCACTGGCGCGACAACAGCGGGGCCGAGTCCGGCTTCCGTGTCGAGCTGTGCGCGCCTGCCCACGGCTGCGTGCTCGCCGGCACGACGCCCGCCGGCGTCACCGTCCTCGACGTCCGACGGCTGCCGTGGCCGACGGGGACGCGCTTCACGGCGCGGGTCCAGGCGCTGGCGCGGGCGGCGGTGGCCTCGACGCGGCCATCGGACCGGGCGCCTGTTCCCGACGGGCCGCCACCGCCGGCGCCGAACGCGCCGGCGGCGCCGGCCGCCGACGCCACGGCCGACTCGGACTTCGGGACGTCGCAGGCCGTCGCGGTGGTCCAGCCCCGCCCGGCCGCGGTCACCGGCCTGACGGCCACGGCCGTCGCCTCGGACGGCCTTGCCCTGTCGTGGCGCTGGTCCGGCAACACCACGCAGATCCAGGGGTTCAACGTCAGCCGGCGCTCGGGCACGTCGTGGCAGCTCGTCGCCGCGCTCGACGGCGACGCCCGCCGCTACGAAGACCGCGGGCTGACGCCCGCCTCGACCCACGCCTACCAGGTGACGGCCGTCGGCGAGGGCGGGATGTCCGACGCCGCGGGCGCCGAGGGCACGACGTGGCGCCAGACGCTGGCGCCGGTGTCCGACCTGCGGGCCGACGTGCACGAGACCGGCGTCTACCTCTCGTGGCGCGAAGGCAACGCCGCCGCGACCGGCGTCGTGGTCGAGCGTCTGGCGCCGGGCCGTGCCGACTTCGAGCCGTTGGCGGTGCTCGCGGCCGGCCCGAGGCAGCTCCTCGACCGCTACGACCTCCTGCCGGGCGTCTACAGCTACCGGGTCCGACCGTTCGGCGACGCCGTCGACGGGCCGTACACCACGATCACCGCACGCTTCGCCCGTGTCGAGGCGCACCGGTCGTTCCTGCCGGCGGCCTTCCAGGTGCGTCGGCGGTGAGCCGCAGCGCGGGATCCCCGCCGATGCCGCCCGCCCCGGGTGGGCGCGTACCGGCGGGGATCCCGGGCACCGACGCCGGCACGCGCCGCGAGCGGTCGGCGAAGACGGCATGGGGCGTCCGCCCACGCCGGGCCGCACAGGATCCGGCGCAGACCGGCGGCCCGCGCCGAGCGGATCAGCCCGGGTCGGGCAGGACGCCGGGCTCGGGCGATGCGTCGGATGGCGCCGGCCGTACCGTCAGCCGCACGCCATAGGTCTTCTCGAACAGCCGGCGGCCGGCCTGCACGCCCCACAGCTCGAGCTGGCAGTCGTGGTCCGAGCCGACGACCAGCGCCACCGTGCGGCCGTCGATCCGTTCGAACGACACGTCCGCCACCAGCCCGCCGTGGCTCCGGTCGAGGTTCTCGGCCAGCCGCAGGAGCGGGCTGAGCCGGCGCACCATGCGGCGCGCCGGCCGGTCGAGCGCGGCGAAGTCCGGATGGGCCTTGCGGCTCGGCACGCCCTTGCGGTGGAAGCGTGCCACGAGCGCGATCACCGCGATCTCGGTGGCGTCGAAGCCCAGGAGGTCGGCGTTGCGGATGAGGTAGGCGGTGTGGGCGTGGTGGTTGTCGTACGAGACGAAGACGCCGATGTCGTGCAGCATCGCGGCGTGCGCAAGGAGCTCGCGTTCGTGCGGGCCGTAGCCGTGCAGCCCGATCGCCGCCGCGCCGTCGAAGAGGGCCGTGGCCAGGCGCGCCACCGTCCGGGCATGGGCCTCGTCGTAGCCGCAGGCCCGGCCGAGCCGCCGCACGCTCCGCTCGCGCACCGAGAGATCGCCGAACATGTCGGGGTGCCGGCGCGCCAGGTAATCGACGATGAGGCCCTCGCGCAGGCCCCGGTCGCTGATGCGCAGACGCTCGATCCCGAGGTCTTCCATCAGCGTGAGCACGATGGCGCTGCCGGCGATGATGATGTCGGCTCGGGCCGGGTTGATGCCGGGGAGCTGCCGCCGCTGCTCCAGCGGCGCCGCGCAGAGGAGCCCCACCACGTCGCGCAGCTGGGTGCGCGTGATCTCGTCGTCGCGTGCCCGCGCCCGGCGGTGGATCAGCCGCACGGCGATGTCCGCCAGGTTCTCGATGGTCCCCGAGCTGCCGATCGCCAGGTCCACGGGCGCCTCGCGAAAACGCTGGATGCTGCGGATGGCCACGTTGCGCACGTGGGCCTGGATCAACGCGAACCGGTCGGCCGCCACCGGCCCGGTCTCGTCCGGCAGGAAGAACAGCGACGTCAAGCGGATGGCGCCGAGCTTGAGCGAGTCGATCAGCACGTGGTGGTCCTGCCCGCCGAGGATCAGCTCGGTGCTGCCTCCGCCCACGTCGATGAAGAGCGCCCGCCGGTCGCCGAGCCGCACGGCGCTCGACACGCCCTGATGGATCAGGCGCGCCTCCTCGACACCCGAGATGATGTGCAGGTCGATGCCGGCCTCGTCCTGGACGATGCGCACGAACTCCCGCTGGTTGCGCGCCTCGCGCGTGGCCGCGGTGGCCACGGCCACGATGTCGTCGGCGCCGTAGGCTCGGGCCATCTCGGCGAACTTGCGGCACACCAGCGCCGCCCGCCGCATGGCCTCGGGCCGCAGCTGGTGGTCGACGAACCCGCCTTCGCCCAGACGGACGGTTTCCTTCTGCTGGCTGAGGATCGTGTAGGTGCGCTGCGGGCTGATCCGGACGAGCAGCAGCCGGACCGAGTTCGTGCCGACGTCGAGGAACGCGCACACCTGATCCGCGGGCCAGGGCGGCCGCGCGGCGCCGGCGGGCACCGTCCGGTCGGCCGTCGTCACCCGAGGTCCGCGCCGGCCGGCGGGGCGCCCGCCGCGAGCGCCCGGTCGAGCTTGCTCTGCGTGCTCGGGCGGAGGCCCGGTCGTGCGCGGAGCGCGGCGTCGAGCCGCGCCAGGTCGTCCGACGTGCCGCCTTCGCACAGCTCGGCCTCGCACTCCGTCCAGTGCGCAAGCTCGCGCGGACGGCCGCCCGCCGACCCGTCGCGGTCCGGGTGCGTGACCAGCACGTGCTCGACGCTGAGGATCGCGACCGGCGCCGCCGCCGCGCCGCCGCCCGCGCGGTGGACCAGACGGGCGTACCGCGCCTGGTGCAGCAGCACGGTCGGCACGACGCGGACCGTCCCGTCGCCGGCGGCGGCCCGCACGGCGTCGCGGATCGCGTCCGGCCAGGTCGCCGGGTCGCGCCAGGCGGCGACGTCCGGCAGCGTCCGCTCGACCTCGGTGCGGGCGTGGATCGCGCCGCCGGGCGCCGGGCCGCCGGCACGCCCCTTGACGGTCAACCGCGCGCGTTCGCCGCTCGACCGCAGGCGCAGCGACAACCCGGCCGCCCGGAGCCGCCCGTCGGGGGTGTCGAGGTAGGTGTCGAACAGCAGCTTGACGGCGCCCGGCCCGAGCACGAAGCCGTCGCCGAGCCGCGCGTCGTGCATCAACCCGTGCACGGCGGCCGGGTCGGCGACCTCGTACTTGGCCTCGACCTCGATCGGCGTCGGCGGCGTCATCGCCGCACGATGGCGTCGGTCATCCGCGCCACGCGGACCATCGCGGCGACGTCGTGGACCCGGACGATGTCGGCGCCGCGCGCGATGGCCACCGCCACGGCCGCGGCGGTGCCTTCCAGGCGCTGGGCGGCCGGCAGGTCCAGGACGGCGCCGATGAAGCTCTTGCGCGACGGCCCGACGAGCAGCGGGAACCCCAGCGACCGCACCTCGCCGACCCGATCCAGCAGCGCGAGGTTCTGCGCCGGGGTCTTGCCGAACCCGATGCCCGGATCGACGATGACATGGGCGGCGGGGACGCCGGCGCCGCGTGCGATGTCGATCGAGGCGCGCAGCTCCCGACACACGTCGCCCACCAGGTCCGCGTAGGCCACGCCCGCATAGTGCGCCCCGACCCGCGCCGCGACCTCGACGTTGGCGGGCGTCAGCCGGTTGTGCATCACGACCACCGGCACCCCGCGCGCGGCCACCAGGCCGGCCAGGTCGGGGTCGGCCCGCAGGCCCCAGACGTCGTTGACCATGTCGGCGCCGGCGTCCAGCGCCGCGGCGGCGACCGCGGCCTTGCTGGTGTCGATCGAGATCGGCACGTCGAACCGCGCGCGGATGGCGGCCACGGCCGGCGCGGTCCGCGCGATCTCTTCGTCCGCCGACACCGCGGCGGCGCCGGGTCGGGTCGACTCGCCGCCGACGTCGAGGATGTCGGCGCCGGCGGCGACGGCCGCGCTGGCCGCGTCCACCGCGCGCCCGACGTCGCCGCCCGTGCCGTCGCCGGAGAACGAGTCCGGCGTGGCGTTGACGATGGCCATGACGTACGTCCGGCGGCCCCAGGCAAGCGTCAGTCCGCGCAGCACGAGCGACGGCGCGGGCACCGACGTCGACGTCGGTGCGACCGGGGCCGGGGCGTGGGCGGGATGGACCGTGGGCATCTCAGTACTTGTCCAACGCGATGAGGCGTTCGTCGTCGATGCCGAAGTGGTGGGCCAGCTCGTGGATCACCGTCCTGCGCACCTCGTCGGCCACCTCGGCCGGGGTGTCGCACGCGTCGAGGATCGGTCCGCGGAACAGGGTGACCTTGTCGGGCAGCACCATGCCGTAGTCGCTGGTGCGCTCGGTCAACGGCACGCCCTCGTACAAGCCGAACAGCGTCTCGCCGCGCGGCACCCCGGCCGAGCGGAGCTGGGCGCGCGACGGCCAGTCTTCCACCACGACCTCGACGTTGTCGAGCCACGCCAGCACGGGGTCGGGCAGGTCGTCCAGGGCCGCAAAGGCCAGGTCGGCGAACGCGTCGTAGGTCATGCGCATGCCGCCAATTGTAGTGTGGTATACTCCGGCGCCAAGCCCCGGTCGCGGCGCCGCGCTCGACCTGCGCCGTTGAGCCGCCATCGCCCCTCGCCCATGGATGAACGCCTTGGCCCCTTCCCCCATCGAGCAGCACAAGCGTCGGGCCGGCGAAGCCGCCGCGATGCTCGTCGAGACCGGCATGGCCGTCGGCCTCGGCACCGGGTCGACCGTCCGCTACGCCATCGAGGCCATCGGCCGGCGCATCGCCGAAGGCGCGATCGACGGCGTCGTCGGCGTGGCGACCTCCGTGGCGACCGAGCGGCTTGCGGCCGCGTGCGGGGTCCCGCTGACGACCCTCGCCGATCGGCCTGCGCTCGACCTCTGCGTCGACGGCGCCGACGAGGTCGCGCCGAACCTCGACCTCGTCAAGGGCCTCGGCGCCGCGCTCCTGCGCGAGAAGATCGTCGCGGCCGCCGCGCGGCGGCGGGTGATCGTGGTCGATGCCGGCAAGCTGGTGGACCGCCTCGGGACGCGCGCTCCGCTGCCCATCGCCGTCGTCCCCTTTGCCTGGCAGGTGCACCTCGACCCGCTTCGCGCCCTCGGCGGCGAGCCCGTGCTCCGGCGCGACGCCGCGGGCCGGGCCGTGGTGAGCGACGACGGGCTCTACCTCGTGGACTGCCGGTTCCCGGCCGGCATCGCACGGCCCGAGGCGCTCGAGGCCGCGCTGCGCGCGCGCGCGGGCGTGGTGGCCACGGGCCTCTTCCTCGGCATGACCGAGGCGGTGTACGTCGCCGGGCCGCACGGCGTGGAGGTGCGGGAACGGCCCGGGCCGTGAGCCCGTCGCCGGGCGGGGAGCGCGGCCTCGAGCTGACACCAGCCTCCTGATCTCCCGCCCGTCCGGCGTCGGACGCCACGTCGCGCCGCGCGGGCAGCACCTCCGCTCCGGACGGTCACCGGCGTGCTCGGCACCGTTGTATTGTTGTATTGCGGAGGCGCTCCGACAACGTGCTGGAAGCGTCCTGCGACGCGGGAGCGCTGGTTGTGTTTGTGGCTGCTCGAGTTTCAAGTAGCTTTTTCGCTACACGAAGACCCCGGGCTTGCCAACGCCGCGGCGCTGGTCTCGGATCAACACTGGCTGAACCCGCAGCTGTAGCACTTGCGGCAGCCCTCCTCGTTGACCAGCGCCGCGTGCCCGCAGTCGGGACACAGGTCGCCGCCGCGCAGCGGGAGCTGCCGCGCCTGCGGCTCGGCCGCCACGGCGGCCCTTGCTGCGCCGGCATCGCCCGGCCCCGCGTCGGCGTCGAGGTGCTGCGCCAGCGCCCGCGCCACGCCGTCGGGCAGCGAGGCCACCCGGTTGGGCCCGAAGCCGATCGCGCGCCCCCCGCCGATGCCGGCGAGCTGGTGCACGATCTCGGCGAGCCGCTGGCGCGGCGGCACCGGGGAGGTCAGCCGCAGGGCGTACGACACCAGGCGCCCGATGGCCTCCGACACCGCGGCCGTCTCGCTCCCGGCCTTGGCCGTGGTCACGAACACCTCGAACGGCTGGCCGTCGCGATCGCCGTTCACCGTGATGTACGACTCGCCGAGCGGCGTGGCCACCTGCAGGGTGCAGCCGTCGAGCCGCGTCGGCCGCGGGCGCTTCGTCGCCTCGGGCAGCAGCGGCAGCGCGGTCGCGGCGGCCGGCTCCGGCACCTCCGGCGCGCCCGGGGCCATCGCGGCGCCGCCCGCCGGGGTCGCATCCGCCGCGCCGGCCGCGGCCTTCCCCTGCGCCGTGGCCAGGGTCTCGAGCACCACCTTGTCGCGCGAGCCGGTCACGTACACCGTCAGGCCCTTGCAGCCCAGGCGCCAGCCGAGCTGGTAGGCGCGCGCCACGTCGTCGACGGTGGCGTCGGCCGGAAAGTTGTTGGTCTTGCTGATGCTGTTGTCGACGCAGCGCTGAATCGCGGCCTGCATCCGCACATGGGCCTCGGCGGAGATGTCCTGCGACACGACGAACGTGTCCCGCACCCCGTCGGGCACCCCCGGCACCCGCTGGCACGATCCGTGCACCAGCACCTGGTCGACGATCGCGCGCCGCTCGGCCTCGCCCAGGCCCGCGCGCGCCAGCGCCTGCTCGAAGAGCGGGCTGGTGTACGCGAGCCGGAGGTCGCGCCCCCCGTCGTCGACGTGCCGGACGTAGGCCAGCGCGAACACCGGCTCGCAGCCGTAGGCCTCGCAGCCGGCGACGGTCGCGATGGTCCCGGTGGGCGCCACCGTCGTCTGGCAGGCGTTGCGGATGCCTTGGGCGCGGATGCCGTCGGACACGGCCTGCCAGTCGAGCTCGGGGCGCCCCCATCGCGACGGGCCGGGGCGATCGGCCCCTTCCGGCGGGCGCCATCGCAGGTCCGCCGGATCGTAGAGGCTGCCGGCCAGCGCCGGGAACGGCCCGCGCTCGCGGGCCAGATCGATGCTCGCCCGCATGCAGTGGTAGCGGACGAACGCCATGACCTCGCCGGCGAAGGCCTCGCCCTCCGGCGAGCCGTAGCGCACGCCGCAATGGTAGAGCAGGTCGCCCAGCCCCATGATGCCCAGCCCGATCCGCCGTGCCCGCAGCGCCGCATCGCGCAGCTGCGGCACGGCCGGCACGTAGGCGTTGGCCGAGACGACGTCGTCGAGGAACCGCGTCGCCGTGACGACGGTGGCGCGCAGCGCGTCCCAGTCGACCGCGCCGCCGCCGTTCGATGCCGGCGGCCCGAAATGGCGCGCCAGGTTGACCGAACCCAGGCAGCAGTTCTCGAAAGGACCGAGGAACTGCTCCCCGCACGGGTTGGTCGCCTCGAGGCGGTAGAGGTGCGGGACCGGGTTGTCGCGGTTGGCGGTGTCGAGGAACAGCACGCCCGGCTCGCCGTTGTGGTGCGCCTGGCGCGCGATCCGGTCGAACAGCCCGCGGGCGCGCACGACCTTGTGCACCACGATCGGCACCCCGGCCGACTCCGCATCCTCGAGCGTGCCGTCGAAGCCGCGATACGCGTCCGAGGCCACGTCCGGGAAGCGCAGCGGCCAGTCCGCGTCCGCCTCGACCGCGCGCATGAAGGCGTCGGTGATCCCCACCGAGATGTTGAAGTTGGTGATGGCGTGCTCGTCGGTCTTGCACGTCACGAACGCCTCGATGTCGGGGTGGTCCACGCGGAGCACCCCCATGTTGGCGCCGCGCCGCGTCCCGCCTTGCGCCACCTCGCCGAACGCCGCGTCGAACACGCGCAGGAAGCCCAGCGGGCCCGTGGCGCGGCCGGCCGAGGTGCTGACCCACGCGCCCTCGGGGCGCAGGCGCGAGAAGTCGAAGCCGTTGCCGCCACCGGTCTGCTGGATCAAGGCCGCGTTGCGCAGCGTCTCGAAGATGCCGGTCGGCGTCCGGCCCATGTCGTCGCTGATCGGCAGGACGAAGCACGCGGCGAGCTGGCCGAGGGGGGTTCCGGCGCCGGTGAAGGTCGGCGAGTTGGGGAAGAACCGCAGCGATGTCAGGAGATCGTAGAAGGCGCCCTCCACGGCGTGGACGTCGCCGCCCCACTCGCGCTCCGCAGCCGCCACGTGCCGCGCGACGCGCCAGAACATCTCCTCGACCGTCTCGGCCGGCCGGCCGTCGGTCCCGCGCCGCAAGTAGCGTTTCTCGAGCACGGTCCTGGCATTGGCGGAGAGCGCGACGGTCCGTTCGGGGGGCCCGCCGGCCCGGGCGTGGCCGTTGGCGGGCAGGCTGACAAGGGCCTCGGGGGGGGGATGTTCGGTCACGGTCGACTCCTCGCGAGCGGTGGCTTGGGCACTGCGGATTGTATGCCGATCGGCCCGCTCAACCAAACGTTCGTTAGGCGGCGCCGCGCCGCCCGGCTTCGCGGCGCACGGGGACGGTGGTATCGTTATCCCGGCCGCGCCGGACGGTCGTCGGACACCCCTAGCCACCGGATGCGCGCCGCCGCCGGCCCGTATCGAGCATCCCGCGAGGAGAAGAGACATCCCATGAAGCCGACCCATCGCCGACGCATCGCCCCGATCGCCTTCGGGCTGATCTTGGCCACCGGCTGCGCCGCCCCGGCGGCCGAGAACGGCGACACCGGCGCCGCCGTCGAACCGCCCACCGCCGAGGCCGCCGTGTCCGGCGATGCCGGCGCGGAGGCCGCGGCCACCGACGACGCCGGCGCACCCGCGGCACCGATATCGGCCGATGCGCCGTTCGAAGAGGGCGGCGACGTGATGGTGCCCGCCTCGCAGGTGGCAGCGGCGGTCGACGCGGGCGCCGACATCGTCTTCGTCGATGCCCGCCCGCCGCTGGACTTCGAGTCCGGCCATGTGGCGGGTGCGATCAGCGTTCCGTACTTCGAGGCCGAAAAGCACCTCGACCGCGTGCCGCGCGACCGCTGGGCCGTGGTGTACTGCGAGTGCCCGCACGCCGAGGCCCAGCAGGTCGCCGACGCCCTCCTGGCGGCCGGCTACACCAAGGTCAAGGTGATCGACGAAGGGCTCGGCGGCTGGCGCGACCTCGGCCGCGAGATCGTCAAGGGCACGCCCGAGAGCTGATCCGGCATCGTCGCCCGCATCCGGCGAGCGGCCTCGATCGGCGGGGCCGCTCGCGATCCCCACGGCTCACCATCCGGGGCGCGCCGGCCCGGGTCGGGGCCCCCGCCGCACGCCGACGCCCCGCGATTCGCGGCCCGTCCGCGCGGCGTCGGCCGCCATTCGAGCAGCACGCTCGCGGTCGGCATCGCGGTCGCCGTCGTGCTGGCGTGGGTCGCCGCCGGCTGTCGCGCCCGGCCGACGGGGACGCTCGAGCTTCGCTGGCACTTGCCGGCCGACGCGACCGCCGGCTTGCGGTCGGTGCGGGCCGTGCCCGATTGGGGCGGCGCCAACCGCGGGCCGCTGCGGGACGCCGGCTGGACGCGCGTGCCGTTGGTGCGCGACGACGTGCCGCTGGCAAGCGCCGCCGGCGCGGCGCCCGTCGATCGCCCCGTCGCCGTGGCCCGGGGAACGCTCGCGGCCGGCCGCTGGGATCGCGTGTTCGTCGCGGCCTCCGGGGTGACGGCCGTCGCGCCCGACGGGTCGGCGGTGACGGTCACCAACCACATCGAGCCGATCGCGCGCGGCTTCGACCTGCCGGCCGGCGGCCACGTCACCATCGACATCGTGCTCGTCGTGTTGCCCACCCCGTCGTTCGTCGGCACGGGCTGGCAGATCTTCGTCAAGGATGCCGTCGTGCGTTGATTGCCCACCACCGGCCAACCGCGATATACTCCGCCCGCGATGCCCGACATTCCTGCCACCGCCGGACGCCCGTTTCACTGGCCGGTGGGCCCCACCCCCGAAGCGCGCGCCGACCCCGCGCTGCCGGACGCGTGGTACGTCGCCAACCCGTTCGGACGGGTCTACGAGCCGCGCCCGCGCCGCGCGGCGGTCCATCCGGGGCTCGACCTCAACCTCCGCAGCGGCGGCGACTCGGACCTCGACGCACCGGTGCACGCCTGCGGCGACGGCATCGTCACCGCGTCGGGCTCGTATGCGGTGTGGGGCAACATCGTGCTCGTCGAGCACACCCTCCCCGACGGCCGCAAGCTCTGGAGCCAGTACGCCCACCTGAACCGCCGCACCGTGGCGGCCGGTCAGGCCGTGGCGCGCGGTCAGCCGATCGGGACCGTCGGCAAGGGCGAGCGCGGCCGGTTCACGGCGCACCTGCACTTCGAGATCCGCATCGCCGAGCTGCCGGCGCCGCACTGGCCCGGGCTGCAACCCGAAACCGTGCGGCGCGCCTACGCCGACCCGGCGATGGTCATCGCGAAGGGGTTGCCGGCGATCGACGCGGTCCTGGCGCCTCCGCCGGGCCCGGACGCCCGATCGGCGGCCACCGACACGCCCGCCCCGACGCCCTGGCGGGCGTCGACGTGGCCCGGCGCGCCGTGCGGAGGCGTCCCGGCCACCCGTCATCCCGTCGGCAAGGGCGTGCTCGCCCTTCGCACCCTGGAGGTCGACGGCGGCGACCCGGCCGTGGTGGCGCGCCGGGCGC
>QEVT01000378.1 GCA_003576755.1 bacterium
TCACTCTGGGAATCCTCTTCAAACCCAAGCCTCAGCTCGTCGTCACCTACCAACATCAACCGAACAAGGCCGCGCCAATCAGCTAACTGACTGAGGCAAACGCAAACAGATCGTCATCCGATGCCCCCGGCATCGTTGGAGTCGCCGTTAATCACGGTAACAATAATACAGTTTAGTTTAACTATACTGAAGCCGGAAAAGTCAGCCGCCCCACCCTGCGCGGCCGGCACCCACGCCCGGCTTGGGAGGTTATTATGAATGCGCGTCATCTTTGGCTTGCGGTCGCCATGTTCCTGTTGGGTCTCGGCCTCGCTGCCATGAGTTGGGTTCACGGCGCGGCCGCCGATACATCCGGTGACAGGGCCTTTCTACCTATCATCATCGGCGAGCGCAGCGGCCCCCCTCTGTCGACCCCGACCGCGACCATAGTGCCTCTACCGACCCAAACCGGCACATCGACGCCTCCGCCCACTCTCACACCAACACCCGTCCCAACAGCCGACGAAACTTCGACCACCACGCCGACGTTGACCGCGTCCCCCACCCCATCACCTACTCTGCCGGCCACAGCCACGTCAACGCCAACCCGGACCCCAACGGCAACGCCGACAAACACGCCCAAACCAACCAACACCCCCACCCCAACACCCACAAAGACGCCCATACCCACCGCGACGCCGACCTCCGCCCCACCCGGAAACTGTTCAACCTGTGCCTACGACGCTTACAATTGCAGTGACTTCTCCACCCAGGCGGCCGCCCAGGCATGTTATGACTATTGCATGCAAAAAGTCGGCTACGATGTTCATCGGCTCGACGCAAATAAAGACGGGATCGCCTGTGAATCATTGCCGCTCGTTTTCATCGGCTGGGTATTCAATTGGCCATAGAAACAACCCTGTCTTCCATGCTCGACTCTTCCGACACCTCTATCGACACCTTCATCGCCCGCTGGCGCGCATCCGGCGCGGCCGAGCGCGCCAACTACCAGCTATTCCTCAGCGAACTGTGCGACGTGCTCAGCGTCGAGCGGCCGCACCCCACCACCCCCGACGAGTCCGCCAACGCCTACGTCTTCGAAAAGCGCGTCCCCCTGCCCCACGGCACGACCGGCTTCATCGACCTCTACCATCGCGGCCGCTTCGTGCTCGAGGCCAAACAGGGCAGCGAGAAGCCGGCGGATGTCGCCGGACATAGCCCCACCCAACAGAAAACAGGCCGCCGCGGCACGGCCGTTCGCGGCACATCCTCCTGGGACACAGCCCTCGAAAAGGCCCGCCGTCAGGCCCAGACCTACGCCCGCAGCCTGCCTCCGCAGGAACTGACCGACGGCGGCCGCCCGCCCTTCCTCGTCATCGTCGACGTCGGCAACACCATCGAACTCTACAGCGAATTCACCCGTAGCGGCGGCAACTACATCCCCTTCCCCGACCCCCACAGCTACCGGCTGCCTCTCGAAGCCCTGCGCGACGACACCACCCGCGATCTCCTGCGCGCGGTCTGGGATGACCCCCTCAGCCTCGACCCCGCCCGTCGCAGCGCCCAGGTGACCCGCGAGATCGCCGAGCGACTTGCGACACTCGCCATCTCCCTTGAGCAGGCATACGACCCGTCGCTGGTCGCCCACTTCCTCATGCGCTGCCTCTTCACCATGTTCGCCGAGGACGTCCGCCTCCTGCCCGAAGGCGCGTTCACGGAATTGTTGCGCAGTCTGCAACAAGACCCCGGCAGCTTCAAGCCCATGGTCGAACACCTTTGGGGGACAATGAACAGCGGCGGCTTCTCGGTCGTGCTGCGCCGTGCCATTCCCCGCTTCAACGGTGGCCTCTTTGCCGAACAGGAGGCCCTGCCGCTGGACGAGAACCAGATTCAGCTGCTCATCGACGCCGCCCGCGCCGACTGGCGCGACGTAGAGCCGGCCATCTTCGGCGCGCTGCTGGAGCGGGCGCTCGACCCCGTGGAGCGCCACAAACTTGGCGCCCACTACACCCCCCGATCCTACGTCGAACGCCTGGTGCTACCCACCATCATCGAACCCTTGCGCGCTGAATGGGAAGGCGTGCAAGCCGCCGTCGCCCAGCTGGCCCAATCCGGCAACGACCGCGGGGCCATCGCCGAGGCGGCCGCCTTTCACCGCCGTCTGGCCGGCGTGCGCGTCCTCGACCCCGCCTGCGGCACCGGCAACTTCCTCTACGTCACCCTGGAGCACCTCAAGCGACTCGAGGGCGAGGTCCTCAATACCCTGCGCGACCTCGGCCACGGCCAATTGTCGCTCGATATCGAGAGCGTCATGGTCACGCCGCAACAACTCCTGGGCATCGAGGTCAACCCCCGCGCCGCTGCCATCGCCGAACTGGTGTTGTGGATCGGCTACCTGCAATGGCACCTGCGCACCCGCGGCGACGTCCGTCCCGCCGAACCGATCATCCGCGACTTCCACAACATCGAGCGCCGCGACGCCGTCCTCGACTGGGACGGCGTGGAACCGTTGCTCGACGCCGCCGGCCGCCCCGTCACCCGCTGGGACGGCCGCACGACCAAACCCCACCCCGTCACCGGCGAGCAAGTGCCCGACGAGACCGCCCGCATCCCCGTCTATCGCTACCTCAACCCCCGCCCCGCCGAATGGCCCGCTGCCGAGTTCGTCATCGGCAATCCGCCGTTCATCGGCGCCAAACGAATGAGGGAATATCTTGGAGATGATTATGTTGATGCGTTGCAAACTGCATGGCCAGAGATCCCACAAGCTACTGACTATGTTACCCGTTGGTGGCATAAGGCAGCAGTTTTACTCAAGCAAGATAGAATCCGGCAATTCGGGTTTATAACGACAAATTCATTGCGCCAATCATTTAACAGGAGAGCAATTGAGCCACACCTAAAATCAGACAAACAACCATTATCAATAGTTTTCGCAGTGTCAGATCATCCTTGGATTGATTCAGAAGGAAGTGCAGCAGTGAGAGTCACGATGACCGTTGTTGCATCTGGTAATCGTGAAGGAAGGTTATTAATTG
>QEVT01000379.1 GCA_003576755.1 bacterium
AGTTCGTCGCGCGCCTGTACTCGTGCCTCGACTGGTCGCGGCGACCGCGGGTGCTCACGACCACGAGCGAGTTCCACAGCTTCGCGCGCCAGACGCGCCGGCTCGAGGAGACCGGCCGCCTCGAGGTGGCGCGCGTACCGGTCGAGCCGTACGCGACCTTCCGCGCGCGCTTCGCCGCGGCGCTGCGCGCTCGACACGACCTCGTGTTCGTGTCGCAGGTGTTCTTCGACTCGTCGTTCGTGGTCGAAGGTCTCGACGAGCTGCTGGCCGGCGTTCCCGCGGAGACGATGGTCGCGGTGGACGGCTACCACGCCTTCATGGCGATCCCGGTCGCGCTCGGCGTGCTCGGCGAGCGGATCTTCTACACCGCGGGCGGGTACAAGTACGCGCAGGCCGGCGAGGGCGCGTGCTTCCTTTCGATCCCCGCGGACTGCACGCTTCGCCCGGCCTACACGGGCTGGTACTCCGACTTCGGAAGATTGAGCGGTGCGCAGGGCGACGCGGTCGGCTACGGCCCGGCCGCAATGCGCTTCTGGGGTTCGACCTTCGATCCGTCCGGCCTCTACGTCCCCGTCACACCGGAGCCCCCCGCGACGCCCGCGGTCAGCCGTGTGGTCATCGTCACGCTGGCGCCGCCGACGCCGACCCCCGAGCCGCCGACGGCGACGGCCGAGCCGACGCTCGCGCCCACCGTCGAGCCGGCGCCCACGGCCTTCTGCGGGCCGCCGAACGCCATGCGGCTGGTGCTCGACGTCGACGGTGCGCAGGCCGACCGCCGGTCGGAGCCGCAGGGCGTCAGCTTCCGCTCGACGGTCCGCAACGACTCGGCGTTCCCCGTCAGCCTGACGGGCCTCGTGATCACCGCCCAGGACAGCCGCTCGGGGGCCGACCAGTTCGGCAGCGACCGGCGGCAAGGCGCCGTCGAGATCGCGCCGGGTCAATCGGTGTCGATCGACGGCGTCGTCAAGCTCGACAAGTTCCCGTCGCCGTTCGGCCGCTCCGAGCTGTGCGTCTCGTTCGTCGCCGAGACATGTGGCCGGCGGTCGGATCAGCGGCCGGTCACGCGGCGCTGCACGTCGATCAGCGGCTTCTAAGGCTTCCGGCGCCGGTCCCGGCCGGCGTCGAGCGCCACGCAAGGGGCAGGTACAGCGTGGGCCACGGCGCCAGCTCGACCGCGCGGCCGACGATCACGTTCCCTCCGATCGCGCCGTCCGGGCGGTTGGCGGCGTAGAGCCAGCCCGCCGGACCGAACGCCACGGACTGGGCGATGCCCGGCACGTCCGACGGCCCCAGCAGCGCCGGCCGCGCCGGCCGCCGGACGTCGAAGACCTCGATGCCCGAGGCGCCCTCGGCCACGACCGCCAGCCCGGCGCGCACGGCGACGCCGCGGGCGTCGCCCGCGGTCGCGACGGAGCCGACCGCGCGCGGCTTTCCGGGGTCGCGCACGTCGAGCACCCGCAGCCCGCCGTCGCGGCCGTCGGCGACGAAGGCCAGCCCCCCCGAGACGGCGATGCGCCGCGCGGTGCCGGGCGTGTCGACGCGCGCGACCTCGCGCGGCGCGGTCGGGTCGGCCAGCGTGAACACCCGGACGCCGTCCACGCTGTCGCCGAGGAGCACGTGGTCGCCGGCGACCTGGACGTCCCACGCATCGCCCGGCGTGTTGGCGGCGCCGACGATCCGGGGCCCCCCGGGGGCGTCGCGGTCGATCACCTGCAGGCCGCCGCCCTGGCCGTCGGCGACGAGCACGTGTCGCCCCGCGACCGCGACGGCATACGCGGTGCCCGGCGTGTCCACCGTCAGCGTGAGGCCGGGGCGGGCGGGGTCCCGGACGTCGACGCGGTGGACGCCGCCGTCGCCCCCGGCGATCCACACCGCGCCGTCGTCCCCGAGGTCGACGTCGCGCGCCGTCCCCGGCGTGTCGAGGGCCGCCACGGGACGCGGCGCCGCCCCGTCGCCGATGTCGACGATCCACAACCCCTCGTCGCCGGCGGCGACGTAGGCGTGCGTGGCGTCGACCGCGACGTGTTCCATGGCGTCCGGCGTGTCGAGCACGCCGAGGTCGCGCGGCTGGCCCGGCGTGGCCACGTCGGCCGTGCGCAGGCCCGCGACGCCGGCGGCCATCACCGCCAGGCCGCCCGCGATCGCCAGCCCGTCGATCTGCGCGGACGTGGCGAGCGTCGCCACCTCGATCGGGCCGGCGGGATCGCGCACGTCGAGCACCCGCAGGCCGCCGCGCCGGCCGGCGACGAAGGCCCAGCCGCCGCGGACCGCGACGTCGAGCGCATACTCCGGGGCCGCGGGCCGCCCCGCCACGGTGGGCTGGGTGGGGTCGGCGACGTCGATGACCCAGACGTCGCGGTTGCCGGCGGCGAGGTACACCCACCGGCCCTCCACCGCGATCCCCCGGCCGTCGCCGGGAGCGTCGACGAAGGCGACCTCGCGCGGCACCGTCGGATCGGCGATGTCGACGACCCGGAGCCCCCCGGCCCCGGCCGCCAGGTAGGCGTGGCGGCCGGCGACCGCGACGTCGAAGATGTACGGCCGCGCGAGCTGGCCGATCGACCGTGGACGGGTCCCGTCGGCGGCATCCACGACGTGCAGGCGCGCATCGCCGCCGGCCGCCGCGCTGCCGACGGCCACGAGCACCACGGCATCGGACACCGCGAGGCGGCGGGCCGGGCCCTCGAACGGCAGGCGGCCCACGATCGCCGGCGCGCCGGCGGTCGCGAGGTCCACCACCACCAGCCCGGCCTCGCCGGCGGCCACGAACGCCTGCCCCTGGCTGACGGCGATGTCCCAGATGGTGGCGTTCGGCAGCGTGCCGATGGCCCCCAGCGGCCGCGGCGCCGCGGGCACGGAGAGGTCGACGAGGTGGATCGTGCCGCCGACGCCGACGACGGCGCGGCTGCCGTCCAGCAGCGCGACGGCATGCGTCGCGTCGCCGACCTGGCCGAGCCATGCCACGGGCGGGGCGGCCTCGTCCGGGGTGGGCGCCGCCGCCGCGCCGCGGCCG
>QEVT01000380.1 GCA_003576755.1 bacterium
GCGGGCCGTGGACGGCCGCCAGCCGCCGGGCGAGGCCGTCGGGGCCGCCGTGGCGCTCGCCCACCCACGTCAGATCGGGGCCGGCGCGGCGCTGGCCGGCGAGGATCGGGCCGGGCAGCCCGTCGCCCGCGGGGCGGCGCGCTCCGAAGCGCACGGCATCCAGGGTGTCGCGCACGCGCTGGGTATGGCACGCGATGCAGCGCTCGGCCTGGTAGCGCTGCTTGCCCTCGAGGCGCAGCCCATGGCCGACGGCATCCCCGTCGACGTCCGGCGCGGGCGCGGCTTGGCCCCGCGCGATCGGCACGAACACGGTGATCATCAGCGCGGCGCCGAACACGACCAGCACCGCGCCGAGGTTCGGAGCCACCCCTCCCGGGCCACCCACAAGCGCGGAGCCCGCCGCCGCGGCAGCGCCCGGCTGCGGCGCGCGCACGGCGCGGACCGCCCAAGAGAGCGCGGCAAGGCCGAGCACGGCCGTGCCCGGCAGCCTCAGCCACGCCTCGAGGCGGACGAGGTCGCCGCCCGGCGGCGGCGCGGCCGCCTTGACGCCCACGGCAGCCAGCGTGGCCCCGAGGCTGGCCGCGGCCTCGGCGAGGCCGACGACGGCCAGGGCGAGCGCGACGAGGAGCAGCCCCGCCGCGACCATCACGGCCTGCCGCCGGGCCGTGCGGGCGCCGATCGGGATCCCCGTGCCGCGAAGCACCGCCATTCCGGCGCCGAGCGCCGCCATGTGGAGCCCGGCGAACGGCGGCAGCCACGCGTGGCCGGCCTGCCAGGCGGTGAGCTGCACCAAGCCCTTCGACCCCGGCGTCGTCGACGCGTCGACCGCCGTCGCGGCCAGCGCGACGGCGACGCCGGCGAGCATGAGCGCGCCGGCCCATCCCTCCGCGGTCACGGGGCGGGCCGGCCCCGCCAGGCGGTCGCCAGCAGCGCCGGCGGCCCCTTCGTGGCCGGGCGCCGCGGCCTCGGGAACATCCGACCGCCACGTGCCCCCGAGCCGCGTCCCGAGCAGCGCGATCGCCAGCACCACCGCCGGCGCCAGCAGGCCGGCGGACGCGGCGACGCTCAGGCGGCCGAGCCAGGCCGGCGCCAGGTCGGGCGCGAGATCGCGCGGCACGCCGAGGGCGCCCAAGACCAGCCACGCCCCGACGCCCCAGAGCAGGGCCTGCCGCCCGTACAGCGGGGCGCCCAAGGCGGCGGGGCCGACGGTGGCCGCCACGCCGAGCGCGGCCGGGATGGCCCACACGTGCACCAGCCCGGGCATCACGAGGGCGTCGACGAACACGGCGCCGGCGCCCGGCACGGCCGGGGCCAGCGCCACCCCCAGGCCCAGATAGGCCACGAGCGCGACGGCCGCGACCACGCCGATCCGAACGCCGGCGAGCGGCGGCACGGGCCCGGCGGTCGCGAGCGAGCCCAGCGACCATGCCCACAGCGCCGCCCCGAGCCACAACACGGCGCCGACCGGCAGCGCGACCGACCACACCGAACCCGACGGTCCCGTCCACCCCGCCAGGGCGGCGGCCACGGCCGCGGCGAGCCCGGCGTTCCAGACCTCCCAGGCCAGCCGCGCGCGGCGCCGAACGGCGGCGTCGCCCTGGGGCATGCCGGCGGCCAACAAGCCACCGCCGGCAAGCGGCAGCGAGATGGCGCCGAAGAACACCGCCAGCACATAGGCGGCGTCGAGCCGCCCGAATCCGAGCAGGCCGCCGCCCGGCAGCGGCCACCCCAGCGCGAGGCTGACGGTGCCGCCGAACGCGAGCCCCACCGCGATCAGCGACCACACGGCCCCGGCGACGGCGAAGCGGCGGGCGATCGCCGACCCGTCCGGCGCATGGCGCCACCAACGGCGGATCGCGTCCCGGGCGAGCGTCGAGAGGGGCGCCACGGCATCCGGCACGCCGTTCGGTTCCGGCGCCGGGATGGCCGACGGTGCGGGGGCGGGGCTGGTGGCTGGCAAGCGGCGCGGTCCTGGGCGACGGTCCGTGGCCGGCGCGGCTCGCCGGCGCCCGGGAGGGTAGCAAACCCCTGGCCGGCGGTCAACGCGGCGGCGGGTCGGGTCACACCCGACGCTGCTCGGGGCCCGTCACACGCGGCGGTTGCCGCTGCCGGCCGGCCGGCTTACAATGGGCGCCACGGGCCAACCGACGACCCACTCCGCTGCCATCACGACGGACCCAGCCAGGAGAGACCCCGATGACCTCAGGCGCCGACCGCACCGCGCGCGGCCACTACTTCGAAGAGTTCGAGATCGGCTACACCATCGTCAGCCCGGCCCGCACCATCACCGAGCACGACGTCTGCGCCTTCGCCGGGCTGTCGGGCGACTACAACCCGCTGCACACCGACGCCGAGTTCGCACGCGACACGCCGTTCGGCGAGCGCATCGCCCACGGCATGCTCGGCCTCTCGGCGGCGACGGGCCTCACCTCCCGGCTGGGCTTCATCGACGGCACCGCCATGGCGTTCCTCGGCATCGACTGGAAGTTCCGCCGCCCGATCCTGATGGGCGACACGATCCACGTCGTCGTCAACGTCACCGACAAGCACGCCCAGCGCATGATGGGCGGCGGCATCGTCACGTTCGACGTGCGGGTCGTGAACCAGCGCGACGAGATCGTCCAGAACGGGCACTGGAAGATCCTCGTCCGCTTCAAGCCCGCCGAGGCCGCGCCCGCAACGACCGGCCCGCGGGTGGCAGGCGCCCCGACCGGCTAGGACCGGCGGCCCTCTCCACCCCGATGGCTGCCGCCGGCCGTCCCCACTTCGCGCGCATCGAGGTCCCGGCCGGTGTCCCGGGACGAACCGTCAACGTGTACGTCGTGCCCGGCCGCGTCCCGACGCTGATCGATGCCGGGCCGGCGCTGCCGGGCACCGCCGGCCGCGTGGCCGCGGCCGCCGAGTCGGCGGGCGTGCCGCTCGGCGCCGTGGCGCAGATCGTCGTCACGCACGGCCACCCCGGCCACGCCGGCGCGCTGGCCGCGCTGCAGGCGGCCAG
>QEVT01000381.1 GCA_003576755.1 bacterium
TGCGGGCCTGCCCGCCCGCGCAGCGCCGGTGCGGGGCGGCGATGCCGCGGCCGGCGGGGCGGTCGAGGCCGAGGACGACGACACCGTGACCGTCGCCGTGCGCCTCGACGGCGTCGCGGACGTGTACGGCATCGACGTGACGCTGCGCTACGATCCTGCGCGCCTGCAGCCGCTCGACGGGCTGGCCAACGAGCCCGGCATCCAGGCGGTGCCGGGCGCGGGCTGGCCGGACGCGGTGCTCTCGGCGATGAACGGGGTGGACCGCCTGCGCCACGAGGTCCGCTTCGTCGCCAGCGTCCGCCGCCCGGGCGCGCCGCTCGCCCCCGACGCCGAGGTCCTCACGATGGCGTTCAGGCGCCTGGCGGGCGACCCGTCGGGCGCGGTCGAGATCGCCCGCGTCGTCGCCGCCGATCCGGCGGCGGCGGTGATCGCGGCGCATGCCGACGGCCTCGCCGTACGGCCCGGCGGGCCCTCGGCCCGGCCGTGGCGGCTCTTCCTGCCGTACGCGTACGCCCAGCGGCTTGTCCCCGCGTGGTTGAGGAGGTAGGCTTGGGGCCGCATGGCGACCCTCTTCGTCGGCGACATCCACGGCTGCGCCGAGTCGTTCCGCGCGCTGCTCGAGGCGCTGGGCTTCCGCCGCGGCCGTGATCGCCTGCTGCTGACCGGCGACATCCTGACGCGCGGGCCGGATCCCGCCGGCGTCTGGGACGCCGTGCGCGCGACGGGCGCGGAGATGGTCATGGGCAACCACGACCGGTACCTGCTCCGGCAGCTCGAGCGCCTCGAGGCCGGCGAACCGCCGGCGGCGGCGCGGCCGGAGAAGCTCGACGATGTCGCGCGCGTGGTGCCGTTCGCCGCGACGCTGGTGCCGTGGCTGCGCGCCCGACCGTACGTCATCGACGATCCGCGATTCCTGCTCGTGCACGCCGGCATCCACCCCGTGCTCGGCCTTGCCGGCACCACCGAGGACGAGCTGATCCATATCCGGACATGGCCGCCGACGGATGGGATCGTCGGGCCGCGCTGGCACGACCATGTGGCCCCGCTCCCGGATCGGCCGATCGTCTTCGGTCACGACGCACCGGGCGGCCTGGTGGTCAAGCGGCGCGCGGACGGCACGCCCTGGCTGATCGGGTTGGACTCGGGCTGCGTGTACGGCGGGATGCTGAGCGGCTGGATCCTCGAGGAGGCGCGGCTGGTGCAGGTGCCTGGGCCGCGGCCCGTGCTTGCCTCCGCCGGCGACCGGCGGTAGCATCAGCGCGCCTTGCCGCGCGCGCGGGGATGTCGGCGGCGCGCCCGGTCCGGTCCGGCGCGGGCGCGCCCCGCATCGTTCGAATCCCGCCGTTCGTCTAGACGCTCGACCCGGTGCGCCGCCGGGCGCTCGCCTGCGCCGTGGTCACCGGCCCATCCCCCCCGACCCTGGAGGTTTGCATCGTGCGCACCGGCCTGCATGCCAACGACACCCGCGACCACGCCAAGATCCTGGACTACTACCGCCGCAGCGGGGCCAAGACCTTCAAGACGCTGGTCTACCACGACGACCTCCTGGCGGCGCTGAAGGGGCTCGGGGTGACCATCATCGGCCGGCTGCACGAGGAGCGGCAGCGGCTCGGCGGGAGCGACGCGCAGCGCTTCCTGAACCGCGTGCTCGACAGCGCACGGCGGCACCCGCACGTCGACTACTGGGAGGGCTTCAACGAGGCCTTCCACATCCCCGGCGAGATCGAGCGCTACGCCGAGTACGAGATCGAGCGCATGCGGGCGCTCGAGCAGATCGGCAAGAAGGCCGCGATCGGCTGCTTCGCCACCGGCACGCCCGAGATCACCGACAACGGGCGCACGTGGCGGCTCTTTCGACCGGCCATCGAGCACGCGGCGCGGGGCGGGCACGCGCTCGCGCTGCACGAGTACGCCGGGCCCTACATGCAGTACATGACGCTGACGGCCGACGGCCTGAACCAGTGGAACGGCCAGCAGAACCGGTTCGTCGGCGCCTCGACCGACCCCGCGCAGTACCGCGACCCGAAGCTCCGCGGCTACCTCACGCTGCGCTACCGCATGGTGTACGACCTCTTCAAGACGTGGGGCATCACCGACCTGCCGCTGTTCATCACCGAGGGCGGCGTCGACAACACCTCGCCCCGGCCGGGCGGGCAAGGGGCGGGCTACAAGGACTTCGCCGGCACCGAGTGGGCGCGGATGCCCGCCGTCGGCGACTACGCCGAGCAGCGCCGGTGGTACATGTGGCAGGTGTCGCACGACCGCTACGTGAAGGGCGTGGTCGACTTCGGGTGGGAGGGCACCGCCACGGGCTGGGCGAGCTTCGACCTCGCCGCCGACCCGGCGATGGTGAACCGGATCATCGCGGCCGAGGCGCCGTTGCCGGAAGGGCACCACGCCGGGACCACGCCCCCGCCGCCCCCGCCGCCGACGGCGGCCGAGCGCCTGGCGCAGCTCCTGGCCGAGCGTCTCGGCGACCGCTTCCACGACGTGCGGGCGACGCTGCCGCGGCATGCGACGGCGCGCTTCGGGGCGCTGGACCTCACCAAGGTCGCGGCCTACGCCGTGCACCACACGGCCGGCGCGCGCGACCAGGCGGTCGAGGCGATCGCGCGGTACCACGTCGACACGAACGGCTGGGCGGGCATCGGGTACCACCTCGTCGTCCGGCAGGGCCATGTCTACTACGCCGGCGCCGTCGACACGGCGCGCGCGCACGTGTTCGGGCGCAACCACGAGCTGATCGGGATCAGCGTGACGGGGGACTACACCCAGGCGCAGCCGGCCGCCGACGACGTGGCGGCGGCGCGGGTGGTCGTCGCGGCGCTCGACGCGGTGCTGGGGCGCAAGCCGCGCATCGACGGGCACGGCGCGCTGGCGCTGGCGGGGCACGGCACGGCCTGCCCGGGCCGGTGGCAGGCGATCGCGGCCACGCTGCGCGACCAGCCGCCCGAGCCGGCGCGGCCGGACGAGGCG
>QEVT01000382.1 GCA_003576755.1 bacterium
GCCCGGCTCCCGGCCCGGACCGCCGCGGTCCTCGCCGGCGCGCTCGGGGTCGCCAACGTCGCCACGGGCCCGCTGGCGGCGTCGGGCCTCGCCCCGCCCTGGCTGGTCGCCGCCGTCAGCGTGACCACCCTCGCCGCCCTGGCCTGGCTGCTCGCGGGCCAGCCGCGCGTCGCGCTCGGCGCCGTGGCGGCCGCCCTGCCGTTCAACTACGGCCTGGCGCTGCGCCTGGCCGGGCGCCCGATCTCACCCGTCGAGCTGCTCGTGGCGCTGGCCGTCGCCGGCCGGGCGGCTGCGTGGTGCGCCGCGTCGGCCAACCGCCCGCCGAGGTTGCCGGACGAGGCCGCCGTCGGGCCTGCGCCGACCCTCCGCCGCGCCGCCGATCCGCTCGGGCGGAGCCTCGACGCGCTCGCCGCCGGCCTCGCCGTGTGGGCCACGCTGTCGATCGCGTGGTCCGAGCACCGGGCGCCGGCGCTGTACCAGTGGCGGACCGTCATCGTCGAGCCCCTGGTCTACTACGCGCTCCTGCGCACCGCCGCCGACCGCCGCGCGGCGGCCCAGGCGGCCGCCGACGGCCTGGTGCTGGGCGGGGCGGTCGCCGCCGTCTGGGGGCTGGCGGGCGTCGCCGCCGCCCTGGCCGGCGTGTCGGTCGCGGGCCTGTCGGGCGTCAGCGCCGAGGGCGTGGTCCGCGCGCTCGGGCCGTACGGCTCGCCCAACAACCTCGCACTCTTCCTGGGGCGCGTCGCGGCGGTGATCGCGGCATATGTCGTCTTTGGCGGCACGGGCATGGATGGCGTTCGCGGTCCCAACAACACCTGCCGGCGGGCATACGCCCTCGCGGGCATCCCGATCGCCGCGGCGCTCGTGGCCACCTTCAGCCGGGGCCTGATCGTGGCGGGCGTGCCGGCGCTGGCGCTCACCTTCGTCGCCGTGTCGGGGCGCCGCGCGCGGCGCGCGCTGGCCGGCGCCGTCGCCACGCTCGCCGTCGTCGCGGTGCTGCTCGCCCCGTTCGCCGGCACGCCCCGCGTCCGCGACACGTTCCGGCTCGAGCCCGGCACCACGCTCTACATCCGGGTCCGGCTGTGGCAGTCGGCGGTCGAGATGGCGCGCGACCACCCGTGGCTCGGCGTCGGGCTCGACAACTTCCTCTACCACTACCGCGACGTCTACGTGCGGCGCGACGTCATCCAGGACGGGTCGCTCAACCACCCCCACAACTGGCTGCTGGACTGGTGGACGCGGCTCGGGCTGCCGGGCCTGGTCGTGTGGCTGGCGCTCGCCCTGGGCAACGCCCGCGCGGGGCGGCGCGCCGTGCGCGCGTGGGACCGCCGGACCACGGTCGCACGCGCCCGCGCCGACGGCAGCCCGCAGACACCGGCCTCGGCCGCGGCGGATGCCGCGGCGGGCTCACCGCTCGCCGTCGCCGCGCTCGGGATGCAGGTGTATGCCGTGGCGCACGGGCTGGTCGACAACAGCTTCTTCCTCGTCGACCTGGCCGCCGTGTGGTGGATCGGGCAGGCGGCGCTGTTGGCGGCCGCCGACGACGGGGCGGACGACGCCGCCTACGGGCAGCCGCACTTGTAGATCAGCGGGTTGCCCAGCGTGTCCCACGGGATGCCGATGTTCTGCAGCGAGAGGTAGCGCTTCGGCGGGTTGGAGAACGGGTCGGGCGGCAGGCTCTGGTTGCACGGCTCGCCGAAGCCGCGGACGCCGTTCGGGTTGGCCACCGCCGCGTTGATCACCGCGGCCGGCACGCGGTTGCGGATCAGCGTGCACACCTTCGGGCTCGTGCCGCCCGGCGGCGGCGGCGTGGCCGGCCGCGGCGTGGCCGTCGGCGTCGGCGCCACGCCGCACGGCAGCGCGAAGTAGTCGCGGTTGACGGCCTGCGTGCCGGTCCGGTGCTGCCCGCGGCCGCCGAAGATGATCGGGACCTTGTGCTTCGGCGAGTACTCCATCGACGCCCCGACGCGGTCGAGGATCGAGGCGTCGATCTTCTCCCACACCGCCGTCGTGGCGCCGGTGAAGCGCAGCGCCCACGTGTCGTCCAGCGCGTTCTCGCGGTTGCTGAACGGCATCTGCGTCACGCCGCCGTACAGCACCATCATGTCGCGGTCGGCGTGGTAGGCGGCGCTGTGGAAGAACCGCCCCTGCGGGGCCGTGCCGGTGACGTTGAGGTTCGACCACGTGGCGTTGGCCAGGTCGGCGTCGTGCAGCCGCAGCACCCACACCCGGTCGGTGGCCAGGCTGCCGTCGCTCGTGCCCGCGTAGGCGATCATGCGCTTGCGGACGCTGTCGTAGACCATCGTCAGGCCCAGGATCTGGCTCGGCCCGCCCTGCGGCCCGTTCACCCAGCTCACGTCGCCGTTGGCGTCGATCGCCAGGAACTGCGTGCGCAGGTTGTCGCCCTCGCAGTCGTCGGTGGGCTGCACGTCGACCACCTTGCACTGCTTCGTGCCGCCGTGCACGACCACCACGTCGTGCACCGGGTCGTAGGCCGCCGCGTGGAACGCCCGCTTCTGCGAGCCCGCCGGCGTCACCTTGCGCCACGTGTTGGCCTTGATGTTGAAGATCTGGACCTCGGTCGTCGCGCCGCCGCTGTCGTCGGCGCCGCCGATCCAGTAGACCGCCGAGTCGTCGCCCTTGGGGCGGAAGGCCCCGGCTGTGCCGTAGCGCTCGACGCGCGACCCCGAGGGCACGACCGGCTGGAAGGCCGCCTTGGCCGGGTCGGCGTCCGACACGTCGAGCGCCCCGACGATGTTGACGAGGTCCCCGCTCTGGTCCACGCCGCCGTACGCGTACAGCTTGTGGTGCAGCGTGTCGTAGGCCGTGGCCATGAAGTAGACGCCCTGCGTCGCCGACACCGGGAGCTTGTCCCACGTGCAGGCCAAGGGCGGGATCGGCGTGGCCTGCCGGGCCGGCGCGGCCGTCGCCGGGGGCGCCGCCGGGCCGAGCGCGGCGAGCGCGACCGCGGCGGCGGCC
>QEVT01000383.1 GCA_003576755.1 bacterium
CGCGTGCCGCGCCCCCGGCGGCCGGGTCGGCCGCCGGGGGGCAGTACGTCGTCCAGCCCGGCGACAACCTCTTCCGCATCGCCCTGAGGCACGGCAGCACGGTCGACGCGCTCGCCCGGCTCAACGGCCTGGCCTCGGCCGACATGATCCGCGCCGGACAGGTGCTCCGCCTGCCGGGGGGCGACAACCGCGATGCCGGGTACGGCGTCGGCGCGCCCGACTCGACTCCCGCGGCGCCGGCCGGCGCCGGCGGCCCCGCACCCGCCGCCCCGCCGCTGCCGGCCGGCCGTGGGGCACGCGAGATCGTCATCGACCTCTCGGACCAGACGCTGACGGCCTTCGAGGACGGCGCCGCGGTGCGCCGCGTCGTCGTCTCGACGGGCAAGCCGTCGACGCCGACGCCGGTCGGCTTCTACCGGATCTACAGCCGCTATCGAAGCCAGGACATGGCCGGCCCCGGCTATTACGCGCCCGACGTGCCGTTCGTGCAGTACTTCATCGGCGGCTATGCCCTACACGGCACCTACTGGCACACGGCGTTCGGCACGCCGGTCAGCCACGGCTGCGTCAACCTGCCGACGGCCGAAGCCGAGTGGATGTGGGGCTGGGCCGACATCGGCACGCCGGTGACCGTGCAGTGGTAGGACGGCGGCGCGGCGCGCCCCGGCCCGACGGCCGTCGGACCGGGCGCGCCGCGGGCCCTTACGGGCACGCCGTCAGGCGCCCGGCGATCTGCCGGTAGATCGCCGCGAGGTCCTCCCCGTCCGGCGCGAAGAAGTAGTCCTCCGGGCGCGACGCCACCGCGCGCATCAGCGTGTCGAGCACGTCGTCCCGCTCGCCCAGCCCGATGGTGAACAGCCGCGTCCCGGCGCGCTTGGCGCGCTCGGCGGCGGCGAGCACCGTGTCCTCCTGGCGGCCGCCGCCCACCGGCGTCGGCACCCGGTTGGGCAGGCCGTCGGTGAGCAGGATGACCACCGGGCCGTTGCCGCCCACACGCGGCGCACGGTCGAGCACCGCCTGGCCCTCGTCGATCGCCAGGTCCAGGCGCGTCCCTTCCTGCACCTGGCCGAGCAGCCCGTCGATGGCCCCGACCACCCCGGCGCGATCGTCGCTCATCCCGATGGCCGTCCACGCCCGGTCGTTGAAGCCGACGATCCCCACCCGGTCGCGCCCGCCTGCGGCGTCGGGCTCGAGCTCGAGCAGCGACACGAAGCCCTTGGCGGCCTCGAGCGCCGCGGCGTGCTTGGTGCGCCCCGAGCGCGTCGGCCGGTACATCGAGGTCGACATGTCGATGACGAGCACGACATCGGTGTGGATCGCCTCGGGGACGCACGGCTCGTTGCCGATCATCGGAAGATAGATCGTGTACAGCGAAGGCGTGGGGGTCGGCGTGATCGATGCCGTCGGGGACGGCGTCACGGTGGCGGTCGGCGTGCCGGTGGCCGTGGGGCTCGGGGTGGCCGTGGCGCTGGACTCGGCGGTGCCGGTCGGCGTCCACGTCGGCGTCGGCGTCAGCGGCGCGCAGAGCGCCTCGAGGTCGCCGAGGCCCGCGGTCTTGCCGAAGGTGATGCTGGCGCCGGCGTAGATGGTCTCCTTGGCGACGATGTCCCCGCTGATGTTGTCGTACCACGCGATGCCGCCGCTGTAGATCGTGATCGGGTCGATCATCGTCGAGAGCACCTGGTCGAGCCACGGCATCGACGCCAGCGTGCCCCAGCTCGACTCGGCGTGGATGATGTTGTCGTGGTAGAACTCCGGCACGGTCAGCGGGATGAACCGGTCGCCGACCTGCCGCATCGTGAGCACCATGTCGCCGTAGCCGGCGCGCAGCACCGCGCTGTCGGCCTGGCGGTCCCGCAGGCCGAGCACGAGGTCGCCGTCCTCGCGGAACTCGATGTCGACCGGCATCGCCTGCGCCTGCGTCAGCCGGTCGTTGTCGGCGTCGAGCCATGGCTGCCAGGCCGGCGTGCGGCCGTAGTCGAGGTCCACGCGCGCCACCTCGGCCATCTCGGCGCCGTCGGGCCGCGAGCGGTAGACGTACACCGCCAGCGGCCGGTGCGCGGCCGTGCCGGGGCGCGACGGGTGGCGCGCCTGGGTGTCGACCACGGCGTGATACAGCCAGCCGTCGCGGTAGGCCAGCCCGAACGGCTGGGCGTCGGCGGCCCACCACTGCCCGGCGGCGCCATGGGGGAACAGCCCGACGACACGGCCCTCGGGCACCGACAGGCGGTAGATCAGCCGATCGGACAGGTTGACGACGTAGAGCGAGTCGGCGGCCGTGGCGATCTCGATGTCGCCGAGGCCGACGCGCCCGACGTCCTCGGCCGCCGCCTGGTCGAACGAGCCGCTCGGCCGGAAGTCGTGCGGGTCGCGCCCGGCGGACAGCTGGGCCCACGGCCGCACCATGCCGGTGCCGAGCTCGACGCGGTAGATGCCGCCCGGCCCGAGCGGGCCGAAGCCCGCCAGCCGCTTGGTGTAGGCCGCCACGTAGAGGTGGTCGCGCGCCAGGTCGTGCGCCATGCCGAACACCGCGCCGACCTGGTCCTGGTAGGCGACGTTGAAGTGCCGCAGGCGATCGTCGGCGGCCGTGTCGTTGAACGCCACCACCGCCGGCTGGCCGGCGAGCCACGCCGGGCCGTAGGCCTGCCCCGCGCCGTCGAGCATCGGCGCGAACGACGTCGTCGCCAGGTACGGGTTGGACCCGCCGCAGCTCTGGCGGATGGCGGCGTGGGCGTCGGCGTAGGCCGTCGCGGTGGCCGGCGCCGGGGTGGGCGCGCGCGCGGCCATGGTGGCGACGACGGCCTGCGTGGGCTCGAGCATGCGCACCCGCGGCCCCACGACGGCGGTGGCCACGGCCGCGGCGGTCGCCGCGGCGGCGGTCTGCGTCGGGACCTCGGCGGCCAGCGTCGGCGCCAACGCGGTGGCGGTCTCGGCCACGGCCGTCTCGCGCGCCACGCGGGTCGGCACGTGCGCC
>QEVT01000037.1 GCA_003576755.1 bacterium
GGAGACGCCGGTCGGGGCTGCCTGCGCCGGCGCCCCGGGCGGGTCGAGCAGCGGCTCGAGGAAGTGCTCGAACCGCTCCTCGAGCTGGAAGCTCGCGGCCACGCGGAGGTCGCCGTCGGGCTGGCGCAGCGCGATGGCCCCCGCCTGCCCGCCGGTCATGGCCACGGCGGCGCGGATGACGCGGCCGAGCACCTGCGGGAGGTCGAGGTCGGCGTTGAGGGCACGGGCGACCGACAGCAAGTAGTCGCGCTGCCGCACCCGGGGATCGGGCGCGGGGTCGGAGGGCGGTGCGGCGGTCGCGGTCAGGGTCGTCGACATGCGGTTCCAGGGCTCGCCGCCGGATCGCGCGGCGCGATGCCGCAAGCTTACGGCAACGCGGCCCGCCGGGCAACCCGCGGCGCCGCGTTTCTAGCGCAGGTCTAGCGCGCCCGACGGCGCGATCGCGGCGGCCGCGGCGTAGAATTGCCGGGGAGGGCAGGCGACCGTGGACTTTCGCGACTACTACCAGGTGCTGGGCGTGCCGCGCGACGCCGACGAGAAGGCGATCAAACAGGCCTATCGGCGGCTGGCACGCCGGTACCACCCCGACCACAACCCCGGCGACACCGCTGCCGAGACGCGCTTCAAGGAGGTCACCGAGGCCTACGAGGTCTTGAGCGACCCGGACAAGCGCACGAAGTACGACCGCTTCGGGCAGGCGTGGCAGCGCCATCAACAGGGCGGTGGCGGCTTCGACTGGGGCGCATGGGCGCCGGGCGAGGGGGCGCCGCGGGGCGGGCGCGCCTACACCGCCGACGACCTCGAGGGTCTCTTCGGCGGCCGGGGCGGCGGCGGATTCTCGGATTTCTTCGAGGCGCTCTTCGGCGGCGGGCGGCGGGCGGCGCCCGGCCAGCAGCGCGTGGCGTCTCGCGGCCAGGACATCGCGCAGCCCGTCACGCTCTCGCTGCACGAGGCCTTCGCCGGCACCACGCGGCGCCTGGTCAAGGACGACCGGCGGCTCGACGTCCGGATCCCGCCGGGCGTGCGCACCGGCTCGCGCATCCGCGTGCGGGGGGAAGGCATGCCGGGCGCCGGCGGGCTGCCGGGCGACATCCTGCTCGTCGTGACGGTCGAGCCCGATCCGCGCTTCGAACGCGACGGCGACGACCTCCACGCCACCGTCGCGGTGCCGCTGACGACGGCGGTCCTCGGCGGCGAGGTCCGCGTCGAGACGCTCGCGGGCGACATCGCGCTGACGATCCCGCCCGGGACGCAGAACGGTCGGCGCTTCCGCCTGCGCGGCAAGGGCATGCCGAACCTCAAGGACCCCGAACAGCGAGGCGACCTGTACGCCCAGGTCGATGTGCGGCTGCCGGCCGAGCTCGGCGCGGAAGAGCGCGCCCTGTTCGAGCGCCTGCGGGAGCTGCGGCCCGAGGGGTAGGGCAGCGCGGCCCGCGCCGCCGGCGCGCGCGGGCGTGTCGCGGCCGCCGTGGCCCAGCGGCTACCTCCATCCGCCATTTCGCCTACGTTCCGCTGCCGGATTCGCCCTGGCCACGGGTGCGATCCTCGGTTACACTGTCGTCCGCGCCCCGTGAAGGCGCGCGCCCCGTGTCACCAAGGAGGACTCCCTTGACCGATCGCCGCACCAAGCCGGCTCCGGGCGCCGGCCAGCTCCCGCCCGACGACGGCTACCCGCTGCGCGGGACGGTCGCGCTCACGCTGATGTACCTGCTCCTCACGATCGTCGCCTGGGCCTACGTGTACTTCGTCATGGTCGGGCGCGCCTGAGGAGATGCCGCGATGAAGATCGACGCCTACGAGAAGCTGTTCCTCGGGCTGACGGTCGTGGCGCTGGCGTGCTTCATGGGCGCGCTGGCGGCGGCCGTCAACCGCCACGGGATCCGCCTGCCGCACCCCACCGCGCGCGTCGACCCCGCCGCGCTGCGCGCCGCCCCGCCGCCCCCGTTCGACCAGCTCGGCCTCGTCGACAAGGGCGGGGGCGCCTACGACCTCAACCTGCTGGCGGCGATGTGGCAGTACGAGCCCTTCTTCCCCGACAAGATGGAGGCAGGCGTGCGCGTGCCGGCGGGCGCCACGGTGACGTTCAACGTCAGCTCGCCGGACGTGATCCACGGCTTCAAGATCAAGGACACCAACGTCAACGTCATGGTCATCCCCGGACAGGTCAGCACCGTCACCCACACGTTCGACGCGCCCGGCGTGTACACCGTGCTGTGCCACGAGTACTGCGGGGCCGGCCACCATCGGATGTACTTCAAGCTCCACGTCGACCCGCCCGCGGCAGCGGGGGCCGACGCCGGCCGGGCGGGAGGTGAGTCATGAGCGCGACAGCAGGCTTCACCCTGCCCCGGCAGGACGAGCGCTACATGCTGTGGCAGGTGTACCTCGGCCTCGCCGTGTTCATGTGGGGGATCTTCGCCGGCCTGGCCCAGGCCCTCGACCGCGTGCTGCCGTCCACCAGCACGCTCTGGAAGCTCTTCCCGGGCCAGGAGACCTACTACCAGGGGCTGACGGCGCACGGGGTGTTCCTGGCCATCGGGTTCACCTTCGCGTTCTCCAACGGCTTCATGCTGCTGGTGGCGTCGCGCGCGTTCGAGCGCGCCCCCAACCGCGCGGTCAACGCCGCGTCGTTCTGGTGCATGACCGTCGGCGCGGTGCTCGTCGCTGGAACCATCGTCCTCGGCAAGGCCAACGTGCTGTTCACGGCCTACCCGCCCCTCATGGCGCACCCGCTCTTCTACCTCGGCCTCGTGCTCGTCGTGGTCAGCACGTGGCTGACCGGGCTGGCCGGCGCGCTCCTGTACCGCGCCTGGCGGCGCGACCACCCCGACGCGCGCACGCCGCTGCAGGCCTTCGCGTTCCTCGCGACGTACGCGATGTGGTTCATCGCGTCGCTGGGCGTCGCCGTCGAGGTGCTCGGCCTGCTCCTGCCGTGGTCGCTCGGGCTGTTCGACAAGATCGACCCGCAGCTCGCGCGGTCGCTGTTCTGGTTCAGCGGCCACCCGATCGTGTACTTCTGGCTCCTGCCGGCCTACCTGAGCTGGTACACGATGATCCCCCGGCAGGTCGGCGGCAAGCTGCTCAGCGACCCGCTGACGCGGCTGGTGTTCCTGCTGTTCCTCTTGCTCTCGACCCCGACCGGCCTGCACCACCAGTACACCGATCCCGGCATCGACACATGGCTCAAGAACATCCACCTGGTGGCGACGATGGCGGTGTTCTTCCCGAGCATGATCACGGCGTTCAGCGTGTGCGCCGCCCTGGAGTCGGGCGGGCGGGCGCGCGGCGGGCGGGGCTGGTTCGGCTGGATCCGCAAGCTGCCGTGGGACGACCCGAGCGTCACCGCCCAGATCCTGGCGATGATCGGCTTCACGCTCGGCGGCCTGAGCGGCCTGGTCAACGCGAGCTACGTGATGAACCTCGTCGTCCACAACACGGCGTGGATGCCGGGCCACTTCCACCTGACGGTCGGCACCGGCGTGGCGCTGTCGTTCATGGGCATCAGCTACTGGCTGATCCCGCACCTCACCGGGCGCGGCCTGGTGTGGCGGCGAGCGGCGGTGGTCCAGGCGTGGCTGTGGCTGATCGGCGTGTTCACGTTCTCGCGCGGCCAGATGGCGGGCGGGCTGGAAAGCCTGCCGCGCCGCCTGAGCGTGTCGCAGATGTCGTACGGCGCCGACATCCCGGCGTGGCAGACGTCGCACCTGCTCACCGGCATCGGCGGCACCATCATGTTCATCTCGGGCCTGATGTTCGGGCTCATCGTGCTGTGGACCGTCCTGCGCGGCCCCGCGGCCGGCCGGGTGGACATGCCGGTCGCCGACGCGATGGTGCACGGCCCCGACGAGGGCTGGCCGGTGCTCGAGCGCTGGCCGGTGTGGATCGGGCTGGCCGTGGTGCTGATCGTGCTCGCCTGGGGCCCGTTCTTCCTGACCTACGAGTGGAACATGGTGTCGACCGGCGTCGCGCCCTGACCGGGGCGGAGCGCGACCCGAGCGTCGCGCACGCAGGCCGCCGGCGGCTTCGTCGCTCGGCCAGCCCTCCTGGCCGACGAGCGGCACGAACCGCACCGGCCCGCAGTCCTCTTCGACGAACGCGCCGCCCGCCGCGCGCGTCACCCGCACCAGCACCTGCTCGTCGGCCGTGGGGCCCACCGGCATCACCAGGCGCCCGCCGTCGGCGAGCTGCCGCCTCAGCGTCTCCGGCACCGCCGGGCCGCCGGCGGTGACGACGATGGCGTCGTACGGCGCATGCTCGGGCCAGCCCAGCGTCCCGTCGCCGCAGCGGACGTGCACCCGGGCGTAGCCCAGGTCCGCCAGCCGCTCGGCCGCCCGCGCGGCGAGCTCGGGCTGGCGCTCGACGGTGTAGACCTCGCCGGCCAGGCGCGACACGACCGCGGCGGCGTAGCCCGAGCCGGTGCCGATCTCGAGCACCCGGTCCGCCGGGCCGAGCCGGAGCAGGTCGAGCATGACAGCCACCACGAACGGCTGCGAGATCGTCTGGCCGCCGCCGATCGGCAGCGGCTGGTCGAGATAGGCCCACTCGGCCAGCCCCGGGTCGACGAAGGCCTCGCGCGGGACCGCCAGGAACGCCCGGACGAGGCGCGGGTCGTCGAGGCCCCGGCCGACGATCTGCGCCCGCACCATCTCGGCGCGCAGGCGGGCGAACGCCCCGTGCGGGTCAGTCACGGCCCGCCCGGGGCGTCACTCCCCGCTCTTGACGTCGGTCCACAGCTTGTCCCACAGCGGGAGCGCGTCGCCGATGTCGACGATGGCCTGGCACTTGGCGAGATCGGCGGCGGGCGGGTTGGTCGCCGGGTACGCCATGTAGGCCGCGTACAGCTCAGGCTCGGCCTCCGCCAGGGCCGCCAGGCCCGCGGCGTTGGGGTTGGAGTACGGGAAGTCGCGCGTGATCAGCATGCTCATGTCGGGGCGCAGGACGAAGTCGATGAACGCCAGGGCCGCGTCCTTGTGCGGCGGGTCCTTGGGCATGGCCAGGTTGTCGAACCAGATGCCGCAGCCTTCCGCCGGCAGGACGTAGGCGATGGCGGGGTTCTCGCGGTGCGCCAGCGCCGCCTCGCCGTTCCACACCACGCCGGCCTTGACCTCGCCCGCCAGGAGCGCCGTCTTGGGGCTGTCGCTGTCGAACAGGCGGATGTTGGGCTTGAGCGCCGCGAGCCTCGCCTTGGCCGCCTCGAGCTCGGCCGGATCGGTGCTGTTGCGGTCGTGGCCGAGGGTCATCAGCGTCAGCCCGATGACCTCGCGCTCGTCGTCGACCATCACCAGGCCCTGCGCGAACGCGGGGTCCCACAGGTCGGCCCACGCGGTGACCGGCGTCGAGACGGCCGCGGTGTCGACGGCGATGCCCACCGTGCCCCACTGGTAAGGCACCGAGTAGGCGTTGCCGGGGTCGTAGGGGCGGTCGACGAACTGCGGGTCGAGGTTGCCGAAGTTGGCCAGGAGGGACGTGTCGAGCGGCTCGAGCATGCCCTGCTTGGCCATCACGGTGACCATGTAGTCGCTCGGCAGGATCACGTCGTAGCCGGCCGCGCCGGCCTGCATCTTGGCCAAGAGCTCCTCGTTGGACGAGAACGCGTCGTAGTTGACCCGGATCCCGTGCTCCGCGGCGAACGCGTCGAGGAGGTCTTGCGGGATGTACTCCGACCACGCGTAGAGGTTGAGCTCGGTCGACGTGAGCCGCGGCGCCGCGGCGGTCGCATCGGACGGTGCCGCGGTCGTATCGGGTGCCGCGGCGGGCGACTCGACCGCTGTCGGCGACGCCTGGCAGCCGCTGGCCGCCCAGGCCAGGGCGAGGGCCGTCAGCCCTCGAACGATGAAAGGCGATGGCATGGCTCCTCCTCCATTGATGGGGTCCGACTCGGATGGGGCATGGGTCAGGCCGCAACGGCCCGCGGCGGGCGGCCCACCCACTGCGCGAGCAGCAGGGCGGCGAAGACCACGGCCACCCACAGCGTCGACAGGGCGTTGACCTTGGGCGTGACGGCCTGGCGCAGCATCGCGTACACCCGCAGCGGCAGCGTGGTCGACCCCGGGCCGGCGGTGAACAGCGTGATGATATAGTCGTCGAGCGACAGCGTGAACGCCAGGAGCGCGCCGGCCACCACCCCCGGCAGGATCAGCGGGAGCGTGACGCGCGTGAACGTGCGCCACTCGTCGGCCCCGAGGTCCATCGCGGCCTCCTCGAGACGCCGGTCGAAGCCCGCCAGGCGCGCGCGGACCGTCAGCGTGACGAACGGCACCGAGAACGCCACGTGCGCGATGGTGATGGTCGCGAGCCCGAGCCGCCAGCCGAAGCCGAGCGCGTCGTTGAGCCACGCGAAGGCCTGGGCGAAGAACGCCAGCATGGCGATGCCCATCACGACCTCGGGGATGACGACCGGCACGTACAGCGACGCCTCGGTCAGCCGCCGAGCCGGGAAGCGGTAGCGCTGCAGCCCGACGGCCGCCGCCGTGCCGATGACGGTCGACAGCGCCGTCGACGCCGCCGCGACGATCAACGTGTTGCGGGCGGCCTCGCGCACGAACCGGTCGTCCCACAGCGCCGCGTACCACTCGAGCGTGAAGCCGGTCCACGCCACGCCGAACTTCGACTGGTTGAAGGAGTACACGACGAGGATGGCGATGGGCCCGTACAGGTACGCGTAGGCCAGGAGCGCGTACAGACGGAGGCCCCGGCCGGGCGCGTGCCGCGCGTCGGTCACGCCACGAGCTCCTCGCCCGAGCCGAAGACGCGCGTGTAGAGCAGCGTCACGCCGAGCGTCAAGACGAGCATGACCATCGAGGCGGCGGCGCCCAGCGGCCAGTCGCGGGCCTTGAGGAACTGGTTGTTGACGAGGTTGCCGATCAGCACGGTCTGCGCGCCGCCCATCAGGTCCGGCACGACGAACATGCCCATGGCCGGCACGAACACCAGCACCGAGCCGGCCACGATGCCGGGCAGGCTCAGCGGCAGCGTCACGCGGGCGAAGGCGCGCCACGGGCGCGCCCCGAGGTCCGCCGCGGCGTCGAGCAGCGACAGGTCGAGCTTCTCGAGCGACGCGTAGAGCGGCAGCACCATGAACGGCAGGAACTCGTAGACCATGCCGACCAGCACGGCGCCGGGGGTGTAGAGCTGGATGCGCGCGAACCAGGCCTCGGCCGGGCCCGGCAGCAGCCCGACGGCCCCGAGGAAGGCGGCGAGCACGCCCTTGCTGCGCAGGATGATCATCCAGGCGTAGATCCGGATCAGGAAGTTGGTCCAGAACGGCACGAGGACGAGGAACAAGAGCAGCCACCGCCGCCGCGGCGGCGACAGGGCGATGAAGTAGGCGAGCGGGTAGCCTGCGGCCATGCACATGGCCGTGGTCCAAAACGCCACCTCGACCGAGCGCCCGAGGATGCGGGCGTACTCCGGCGCCGCCAGCGCGCGGTAGTTGTCGAGGCTGAAGCGGTACACGACGTCGCCGTAGGTGCCACGGTCGGCGAAGCTGACGACGACCATCAGCGCCAGCGGCACGAGCAGGAAGAGGCCGAGCCAAAAGGCGATCGGCCCGACGAGCAGCAGCCCCTTGAGGTCGTCGCGCTCGCGGATGGTCTGGAGCATCACGCGCCCAGGAGCAACGCGTTGGCGGCCCGCCACGTGAGCCACACCCGCTCGCCGCGGCTGAAGTAGGCGTCGGGGTCGAGGGTCGACAGGTCGTTCTGCTCCCACACCGAGAGCGCCAGGCGCGGTCCGACGCGCACGACGATGCGGGTGTCGGAGCCGATGTAGGCGACGTCCTCGACCTCGGCCGGGACGCAGTTGACGGCCGGCGCGGGCGCCGGCGGCGCGGTGCGCGCCAGGATCTTCTCGGGCCGCACCGAGTACGTCACACGCTGGCCGACCGTGAGGCCGCCCTGCGGCAGCCCGGCCAAGGCCAGGTCCGCGCCGTCGACGGCCACCGTGCCGAAGTCGGCGCCCAGCGCGGTCACCGTGCCCTCGAGGAAGTTGGCCTCGCCGATGAAGTCGGCCACGAACCGGCAGGTCGGCCGCTCGTAGACCACGGCCGGCGCATCGACCTGCAGGAGGCGCCCGCGGTCCATGACCGCGATGCGGTCGGACATGCTGAGGGCCTCCTCCTGGTCGTGGGTCACGTACACGAACGTGATGCCGACCTGCTTCTGCAGCGCCTTGAGCTCGAGCTGCATCTCCTTGCGGAGCTTGAGGTCGAGCGCCCCCAGCGGCTCGTCGAGCAGCAGCACCTCGGGCCGGTTGACGAGGGCGCGCGCGAGGGCGACGCGCTGCTGCTGCCCGCCGGAAAGCTGGCCGGGCTTGCGGTCGGCCACGTCGGGCAGCCGCACCATCGCCAGGGCCTCGTCGACGCGGGCGCGGATCTCGGCCGCCGGGCGCCGGGCCATCTCGAGGCCGAACGCGACGTTCTGGCGGACCGTGAGGTGCGGGAAGAGCGCGTAGCTCTGGAAGACCATGTTCACCGGGCGCTGGTAGGGCGGCGTGGCGCCCATGACCCGGCCGTGGATGAGGATCTCGCCTGCCGTCGGGCGCTCGAAGCCGGCCAGCATCCGCAACAACGTGCTCTTGCCGCAACCCGACGGCCCGAGCAGGGCGAAGAACTCGCCGTCCGCGATCGCGAGCGACACGTGGTCCACGGCGGTCACGGTGCCCCCGCCGGGGCTCTGGTAGACCTTGAGGGCGTCGCGCACTTCGACGGCGACGTGCGACACGGGCGCTCCGAGGCGAGGGATCGAGATGGGCGGCGGCGGTCCGGTCGCCGGCGGGGATGATAACGGCCCGAGAGGCGGGTGTCAATCGCCCGGTCGCCGCGGTGGGGTCGCCGCATGCCGGCGGCATCCGCCAAATGGCCCATGGCCACGTACGCGGGATGGCGCATCCCGGCCCATCCCGTCATGGCGTACAATGGGGGTGCGCTTGATCGATCTCCACTTCAAACTATCGACGGTTCCTGAGGGGGCTGCGCCCGCGTTGACATGGGTCGACGCGGGCGCAGTTGTGTTGACGCCCCTGACCGCAGCTTCAGCCGGCGGCGTCCTCGGGGCCGTGCCGCGCCGGCCATGCCGAAGCGACGCACCGTCGATCCGCCGGGCCATGGGCCGCGTGGTGGCGGGCATGACGCCGGTGGTCCCCGACGTGCGCCATTAAGCGTATGCGGCCATCCGCCGGACGACGCTGACGCGAGGCGCAGGAAGTGTGATACACTGGCGATGCGAGGATCGAGATTGCCACGCAGCCAGTCTGCAACGACTGCAAGGCACCACTGACAAGGGGAGGAACAGACGATGTCGATGACTTCTCAGGAATGGTGGGCCCTCATTCACGGCATGGGCTTGGGCGCGGTCTATCTCTTGGCATTTGCCGGGGGGCTCGCCGGGCTCTACAGCTTCCGCCCGGAGTGGCTGACGGAGTCGGGCGTCGCGGAGCGGGCGCGCCGCCTGGATTGGGGGGTGTGGGTGATGGCCATCGCGGCGTGGCTGACGTGCATCACGGGCACATGGATCGTCTATCCGTGGTACCGCGCCAAGCCGCCGGAGGGGACGACCGATCTGGCGGACTTCCCACGCTACTTCTTGCTCGACAATCCCAACCTGGCGGCGTGGCACACCTTCGCGATGGAGTGGAAGGAGCATGTGGCGTGGTTCGCCCCACTCATTGCAACGGCCGTGGCATACGTGGTCTGGCGCTACCGCGGCGAGCTCGCGGTGCGCAAGCAGATGCGCGACGCGCTGATCGTCATGTTCGTCCTGGCCTTCGCGGCGGCGGCCGTCGCAGGGCTGTTCGGGGCGTTGATCACCAAAGCCGCACCGGTGGCGTGAGCAAAAGCAACCAAGGCAAGGGGGAACGACGATGGCGACGAAGAGCATGACCGAGACACCGGACGGACCGGCCGCTGCGGCCATCCTGAGCAGCGCGATCGGGTGCCTCGTGATCGGGTTGATGACCACCGGAGCGGAGATCAGCGCCGGGCTCAAGGCCGCGTTGAACGTGTACGATCCGGTCGGCCCGCTTGGCGGCAAGACGCTGGTGGGCGTGATCGCGTGGGCGATCAGCTGGGGCGTGCTGCACAACATGTGGAAGAACCAAGACGTCGGCTTCGCACGGCGCTTCAGGCTCAGCCTGTGGCTGCTTGCGATCGGCTTCGTGCTGACCTTCCCGCCCTTCTTCGAGCTGTTCGCGGCGGAGTGACCGTCGCACCAACGATCGAGGGTTTCTGAGAGCCTGCGCCCGCGTCGACGAAGACCGACGCGGGCGCAGGCTCTCTCCGCCCGGCGGCTGCCCGCAAGCGGTCACGGCGCGCGCACACCCAGCGAGTCGCCGCGATACACAGCCCCGATCGGCTCGATCACGACCTCGCGCGGCCCGGCCTCGACCCGGCCGGCGACCCAGGCGTCCAGCCCGTGCCGGGCCGCGGCATCGACGACCATCGCCGCATGGGGCTCGGGCACGTAGACCGCGAAGCCGGCGCCCATGTTGAAGTTGGCGTAGGCCTCGTCCAGGGCCACGCCGCCGACGTCGACGAAGAACGCGAAGAGCGCGGACAGCGGCGGGACCTCGGTCATCCGGTAGCGCAGGTCGCGCGGCGCCCGCATCAGCTTGCGCCAGCCGTGCCCGGTGATGTTGACGAGGTAGTGCACGTCCACCCCGGCCTCGAACACGTCGCGCACCAGCGCCGCGTAGAGGTGCGTCGGCACGAGCAGCGCGTCGCCGAAGCGCGTGCCGTCGCGCAGCGGCGTGGCGAAGCGGCCCGGCAGGCGTTCGGCGAGGCGCCGCGCGAGCGAGAGGCCGTTGGCATGGATGCCGCTCGACGCGACGAGCACGACGGCGTCGCCCGGCGCCAGCCGGTCGCCGAGGGTCAGCCGCGCCTTGGGGCGCACGATGCCGATGCACGACCCCGCCAGGTCGATGGTGCCGGGCGCGATGATCCCGGTGAGCGCCGGCGTCTCGCCGCCGCCCCACGTCGCGCCGACCTGCGCGCACGCCGCCGCCCAGCCGCGCACGAGGTCGGCGGCGCGCTCGCGGTCGTCGAACCAGCCCGAGTCCCCGATGGCCCAGTAGGCGGCCACCACCTGCGGCTCGGCGCCGACGACGACGACGTCGTTGACGATCATCGCCACGGCGTCCTGGGCCACGGCGTCGTAGTACGATCGGCCCCCGATCGGTCGCATGGCGTCGGCCACGAGGTTCTTGGTGCCGAGCCCCTCGATGACCATCGCACGGTACGCGTCGCCCTCCTCCCACACGAACGCGCTCTCGCCCCGGCTGGCCGCGACCTCGGCGAGGCCCCAGCGCCCGAGCGCGGCTGCGGTGCCGGCGGCCGCGCGCTGCGCCAGGACCTTGGCGGGGTCGATGGCGGCGTAGTCGACGCCGGCCTGGGCGTACGTGAGTCCTGGCGGCGCCGGTGCCGCCCCGCCTTCGTCCACGCGTATCGCATCACTCATCCCTCACTCCTCTCCACGCGTATCGCCTCACCCATCCCTCACTCCTCTCCACGCGTTCCAACCTCGCCGTCGGCCGCCGCCGACACCGCCAGCGCCCAGGCCGTCGCCGCCGCGTACGCCCCGCCGAGCAGCCGGGCGACGTCGGTGTCGGCGTCGGCGAACGGCGGAGGGCCGAGCCGCTTGAGCACCGGGAGCGGCAGCGCCGGCGCGGCGATGGTGCTCTCGACCGCGCCGAGCCCACGTCCGGCGCGCCAGTAGTCTTCGGCGCAGTCGTCCAGCGCCGGCACGGCGGCGCCGGCTTCGTCGCCGTCCGGCGCACCGTCCGGCGCCGCGGCGGCCTGGCGCGCCCGCAGCCCGTCCAACACCTCGGCCTTCGACCGCCCCCGCAGCCGGAAGAGCAGGAAGGGGTCCGCGTCGAAGCGCTCGGCCAGGATGTACTGGACGGCGGCGACGTGCTTGCACACGTCGGCCCAGTCGGGGCACGAGCAGTCGATCTCGAGGTCGTCGGCCGCGTTCGGGAACAGCGCGACGCCCGCCGCCTCGAACGCCTGCTCGATGTCGTCCGGCATCGCGCCGGCCAGCAGGTCCGCGACCCACGCCGGGCGCTCGGCGAGCGCGGCGATGACGGCGTCCCACTGGCGCGCCGCGAGCGGGGCCAGCGCCAGCCGAACGGTGTAGGGGCGCGGGCGCGAGCCCTGGACGCGCGCCTCGACCCCACCCCTGGCCTCGTCGAGCGCCACCACCTGGCCCTTGCGGGCATAGGCGCGGCCGCGCTGGAGCCGGCCGGGGTCCATCACGTGCTCCATGGCCTCGATCCAGCGCGACGCCCACCAGTGCCTGACGAACGCGCCGCGCTTGCTGCGGGCGGCGATGCCCGCGTCGGTCGCGATCGGCCGGCTGGGCCGAAAGCCCCACCAATCGCTCATCGGGACGGCGCCTCGACGCGCAGGGTCACGAGGTCGCGCAGCTCGGCGGTCGAGAGCTGCGTCAGCCACTGCTCGCCCTGGCCGACCACCAGCGCGGCCAGCGCCTTCTTGTCCTCGATCATGGCGTCGATCTTCTCCTCGAGCGTGCCGGTGCACACGAACTTGTGGACCAGCACGTTGCGGGTCTGACCGATCCGGAACGCGCGGTCGGTGGCCTGGTCCTCGACGGCGGGGTTCCACCAGCGGTCGAAGTGCAGCACGTGGCTGGCGCGCGTGAGGTTGATGCCGGTGCCGCCGGCCTTGAGCGAGAGGACGAACACCGGCGGGCCGTCGTCGTCGTCCTGGAAGCGGGCGACCATGACGTCGCGCGCCGCCGGCGGCGTGGCCCCGTGCAGGAAGAGCACCGGTCGACCGAGCCGGGCCTGGAGAAACGCCTGCAGGAGCCCGCCCATCTCGGCGAACTGCGTGAACACCAGGGCCCGATCGCCGCCGGCCACGGCCTCGTCGACCAGCTCCGCCAGCCGGGCGAGCTTGCCGCTGCGCGCGGCCTCGGCGTCGGGGTCGACGGCGCGCCGGCCGCCGAGCTGGCCGAGGAGCTGGGCCGGGTGGTTGCAGACCTGCTTGAGCCGCGTCAGCAGGCTGAGCACGCGGCCCTGGCGGGCGATGCCGGTGCTTTCGTCGACGTCGGCCAGGGCCGCCTCGGTGACCGACGCGTAGAGTGAGGCCTGCTCGGGGGTGAGCGGGCAGTAGGCCTTGACCTCCTGCTTGGCCGGCAGGTCCTGGATGACGTTGGGGTCGGTCTTGAGGCGGCGCAGGACGAACGGCCCGACGAGCCGGCGGAGCTGGCCCGCCGCCGCGGCATCGCCGTGCCGCTCGACGGGAACCGCGAAGCGGCGGCGGAAGCCGTCGTGCGACCCGAGGTAGCCGGGCGTCGTGAACTGCATGATCGACCACAGCTCGGCCAGCCGGTTCTCGACGGGCGTGCCGGTCAGCGCGAAGCGGAAGCCGGCGGGCAGGCCGCGGATGACGCGCGCCGCCTGGCTGTCGGCGTTCTTGATGTGCTGCGCCTCGTCGACGACGACCCCATGCCAGTCGACCGTGGCGACCTCGGCGGCGTCGCGGCGCACGAGCGCGAAGCTCGTGACGACGAGGTCGGCCGCTGCGGCGCGTTCGGCCAGGCCGGCGCCGACGGCGCGGTCGACGCCCTGGTGGACGTACACGCGCAGCTCGGGGGTGAAGCGCGCCGCCTCGCGCGCCCAGTTGGTGACGACCGAGGTGGGGCACACCAGCAGCACCGGCCCCGGCAGGCCGCCCGCGGCGCCCCGCAGGTGCTCGACGAGCGCCAGGAGCTGCAGCGTCTTGCCAAGGCCCATGTCGTCGGCCAGGATACCGCCTAGGCCGGCCCGGCGCATGAAGTCGAGCCATGCCAGGCCGTGCCGCTGGTAGGGCCGGAGCGTGGCCTGCAGGCCGGCCGGCGGGGCGATCGGCGCGAGCGCCCGCTCGCCCCTCAGGCGGCCCAGCCAGTCGTCGAGCCAGCCCTCGACGGTCACGTCGTCGAGCGGCAGGCCCTCGACCTGGCCCTCGCCCGCCAGGGCGTGCCGGAGCGCCTCGGCGAGCGGCAGCGCCTGGCGGGTCTCGCGCTGGCGCCAGAAGCGGACGGCGGCGTCGACCTGGTACGGGTCGAGCTGCACCCACTGGCCGCGCAGCTCGACGAGCGGCTGCTTCAGGGCCACCAGCGCGTCGAACTCCTCCGGGGTGAGGGTGTGGTCGCCGATGGCCACCGTCCACTCGAAATCGACGAGGGCGTCGAGCCCGAGGCGGGCCGGGGCCTCGGAGCCGCGACCGACGACCCGCGCCCGCACGCCGAGCCGGGCGCCCTTGCGGTTCCACCATGGCGGGACCAGGATGCCGAAGCCGCTCTGCTCGAGCACGGGCGCGACGTCGCGCATGAAGGCGTAGGCCTCGTCGGTCGAGAGCCGGGCCTGCTCGGGTCGCGCGGACTCGATGGCCTTGCGGACCGGCGCGAACAGGCGGCCGACGTACCCCAGGCCCGTCAGCAGGCGCTCGGCCGGGCGCGCGAACGTCCGGCCGAACATCGCCAGCGCCGGCCCGGCGGCCGCCCACACGTCGCGTGCCCCGACGAGCAGGCTGGGGTCGTCGCGCGCCTGCAGCAGGAAGTAGAGGCGCCACACCGGTGCGGCGCCCTCGGCGGTGTCAGGGGCCTGGAGGCGCAGCGCCACACGGCAGGTGCGGTCGCCGGCGACGTCGAGGTTGCGCAGCCATGCCGTGTAGCCGGCGTGCATGTGCTGGATGCGGGCAGGCGGCGCGTCGACCCGGGGCACGTCGGCGTGCAGCGCCCGCAACCACGCGACGAGCGGGTCGCGCGCGCGGGCATCGAACGCGGCCCCGGCGCCGGCCGCTTCGGCGGCGCGGCGCGCCGCCGCATCGACGGCGGTGTTGAGAAAGCTGTCGAGCACGGCGTCGGGCGCCGGGGCCGCCGACGGCGCATCGGCGCCGGCGCGGCAGATGGCGGGCATGGCGGTCACGAGGCGCGCGACGCGCGGGGCAGTGTCGGGGTCGTCGAGCACCGGCAGCCAGCGGGCCTGCCAGGCGCGGCCGGGATCGGTCTCGACGAGCCCGGGCAACACCTTCTGGCGCGCGAGGGCCTCGAGCGCCAGGCGCGCCGCGGCCTGCCAGAAGCGGGCGTCGTCGGCCATGCGCAGCGCGGGCGCCTCGTCGGGGTCCGACGGCAGCGCCGCCAGCACGGCCAGCGCGTCGGCGGGATCGAGCCACACGCCGTCGACGGCCCACAGCCGCAGGCGCGGCCGGTCGTCCGCGGGCGCGCCCCGGTCGACGGCGAGCCACGGCGAGGGCTCGGGGCCGGCGCGGGTGGTGGGGAGCCAGAGCAGGACGCGGCGGTCGGCGTCGGCGCGCGCGGACCACGGACGCAGGAGGTCCTGGACGGCGGGGGTCGGCGCGGCGAACGGGTGGGGCAAGGGCTGCTTGCGACGCAGGTCGACCGGCGCGGACGGCGGCGCGGCGGCGTCCTCGGCCCACAACAGCACGCCGCCGCGGTCGTCGCGGCTGCGGGGCGGCTGCCAGTGGGCGTGGAGGACGTGCATGGGTGGGGGTCGTGGGGTGGGGGCGGTCACACGTGGCAGGGTGACTGCAAGCGGGGTCGACGCGCATTGAAGGCGGCTGTGCAGGGGGTCGCGCGACGGTCGGTGGGCACGTCGGCCTCCGCTGCGAGGGCGCCCGTGAGCGACGTGGGCTTGACCGGGCCGGCGCGATGGTTGCTCAAGGTGAACACGACCCAGGCGTAGCCGAGGACGATGCTGCGGGAAGGGGGCGTCGACAATCGAGCATGAGATCAATGTGCCTTCGGACACGCGCACGCGGATTGTAGGAACGGCCCTATCATACGACAAACGGCCCCTGGGATCAGGCGCTCGGCAATGCTGACCGATCCGGCATCGCCGCGTGGCGGCTGTGCAAGCCCACGCAGAGGCGACATTGACACCAGGGAAAGTCCGTGGGTATGCTACGCTATACAAGGGATGATGACGTTTCGGCTCCGTATCCGGGCCACGGAAACCGAGCCGGCGGCAGCCCGGCAGGATGACGTGGTCGTGGCCACAGCCCGCCGTTGTCGGCATTGCCATTCCACGGCGACGCAGCGGCCGGGACCACTGAACGCACGCGACGTGGTGTACCGCTGGAGGAGTGATGCTGCCCCGAACCACTTCGAGATGTCTCGGTTGCGATTCGACTCGATGGCCGACGTTGCGCCCTGGGCCGGTGGCACGGATCGTCGCTGTCCTGGTGCTGGCCGCGTCGACGGTGGGGGCGTTTGGCGGGTCCGGCCAACGCGCCAGCGTGGCGGGATCCGTCTCCCCAGCCAACGATGCGGGCGTCTGGTCCGGCGTCGCGCGGCGGGCTCTGCCCCGAACCGCGCTGGGGCATACCGTGGCCGTCAGTTGCCACAACTGCTATCAGGTTTCCGGCACACCGCCGGAAACGGTGACCGAACGCGCCAACAAGCGAATCGACACGGCGCTCTGGAACGGCGCCGACCTCATCGAGATCGACGTGGCCATGATCGAAGGCACTCTCTGGGCGACGCACGACGATGGCCTGGCGGCCGGGACATCGCGCCCACTCTTGCACGACCTCTTGACGAACGACCGGCTGCGGGCCGCCTCGGCCATGCTGTTCCTCGAGGTCAAGGAGTCCGACGCCGACCCGGTGGCGTTCGCGGCTCAGCTGGCGCGCGCGCTGGCCGTGTTCCCCGAGTACGCGGTCGAAGGGCGGCCACTCTTCCTGCGGGCATTCAACCAAGCTCGCCGCTACCTGGATGCCCTCCAGTCGGAGATCGCGCGGGGGCCGCTGGCCGGGCACGTGCGTTATCATGTGCTGTTCGCGGCAAGCGAGTCGGAGCACCTCACCCACCTGCACGAGCTGATCATGGCGCTCCCGCGCTCGGGCTACACCGGCGTCGAGCTGGACTTCCGCAGCCCCAACCTCCCGACCTCGCTGGCCCTCGCGCGGAGCCTGGGCCTGATGACCGGGGTCGGGACGCTGCCAGACTCCTCCGCGTTCGGCGAGGTCTTTGTGGCCGCGATGCGCGAGGAAGTCGACCAGATGACGGTCGACTACCGGGTCGATCAGGTTCGCCGGGTGATCGAGGACCGGAACACCGTGGCCCATGCCAGCGCCGAGAACGTGGTCGGCAGCACGCTCGTGGTGCAGCAGTACCTCGACGCGCCAGTGGAGCAGCGCATAGAGCTCGGTCTTGCCGGCGATGCGGCATGGCCGGGAACGCCGAACGCATGGTTCGGAGCGGAACCGGGCGTGTTGTTCGGGCCTTGGCTTCGCTATCCGCCGGACGGTCGCCGAGCGCTGACCTTGTCGGACGTGGACGCTCGGCCAAACGAGGGCTTCTTGGTGAGCGCGGTGGTGCACTTCGGCGGCGCCCTGTCCAGTATGGCGCCGGGACAGACCAAGGCCATCGTGAACAAGTCCGAGAACGCCGGCTTCGCGCTCGAGCTGTACCGGCCGGCAGTGGGAGCGGCGGTGGTGCGGTTTGGCGTGCGTCAGGCCGGCGGCAGCAACTACACCATTCACAGCTATCCGATTGGGGGCGCGGGCAGCGGGCAAGGGCCCTGTGCCGCTCGATTCACCGCACCCCTCCACGACGACGAGACCTACCGCTTGACCGGCGCCTACGACGGCGCCGGAGGCGTGTTTCTCTTCATCGACAACCGCTGCCCCGACGTCGCCCGTCCGTCGATCACGGGCGGCGTGGCCCCCAATGACGTGCCGATCATGGTCGGCGCGGATCCACCGCCAGCCGCAGCCAGGTTCTTCTTCGACGGCTACGTGCAGTCTGTCGACGTGCAGTGGTGGGGCAACCACGAAGTCCCCGGCGACCGAGGAAACGGCACGTACACCGCGCCCCTGCCCGTGGTCCGATACCTGCCGATCGCCATGCCCGGCGATCACTCTTGACGCGGAGCCCGACTGATACAAGGGGGGCGCCTGTTGGGCCGTGCTCATCGAGGGCGAGCGGGGCGTTGGGGAACTCGGCGCTGCGGCGGGCTCGGGTGGCCGGCGAGCGCCGAAGCGCACGTGATGGCAGACGGTCCACGCTCATCGATGGCCGCGCCGCAGGGACAGCGCGAGTCGGAACCCGGCGCCTTCGCCTCCGTGGGCCGGCCAACCCCACTGTCGCACGAAGGCAGGCACCTGGGATCCCTTGCCGAACCAACCGCCGCCCCGGAACGCGCGAATCTCCCGAAGGCGTTCGACTTCCTCGCGGCCATCTGTATCGTCGTAGGGATAGGCAAACGCTGCCGGATTGTCAGCGGTCCCGATCAGGCTGCTGGTCCATTCGCCGGCGTTTCCCGTCAAGTCGGAAACCCCTTCGGGCGTGTCGCCTTCGACGAACACCCCGACCGGGGCGGTGGCGCGGAGCCGAGTGGCGATGGTGTTCGCTTTGCCTGCGTCGAACGCGTCGCCATAGGCATAGCGTCGACCCTCGACACCGCGCGCAGCCGCTTCCCACTCCACCTCGGACGGCAGCCGAAACGGCATCCCCGTGTTCGCGGCCAGCCATGCGCCATACGCTCGAGCCTCGTACCAACAGACGCCCACCACCGGCTGCGCCGGATTGTTGAATCGCAGGTCGCTCCAGCCGCGCGGCTCGGCGAACCGCTTGTCTGGAAAGAGGCTGTCCACGTGAGCGTCGAGTTCCGCCTCGGTCATGCGCAAGCGCCTTTGCCAAAGCTCGTAGACTTCGCGTGAAACAGCACCATCTCGAAAACCTTCCTCCAGCGCCTCCGGTTGATCGTGATAGCGATGCCACCAGAGCTTGACACTGCCACGTAGGGCGGCGCCGGTTCCGATCCCCGATCGCCACGATCGGGCCGAAGCCGTCGTCCACCACCGCTCATCGTCGTACCCGCCGGCCGCCACGAAGTAGGCGTACTCCGCATTGGTGACCTCGAACCGGCCGATGGCGAACGGTTCGATCGCGACGGTGTGCTGTCCCAGGTGATCACGGTAGTCGATGCCAAAGAGCGAGACGGGACCATCGGCGCCAATCGGATACACACCGCCCGGGATCTCGACCACCGGCGGTAGCATGCACGCTCCAAACGGACCCTCGCGCCGTTCGAACCGCGGGTCACCCAGCCGGCCCAGCGACAGCCCTGCCGCGATCCGCGCCCGCAGGTCGGCTTCGGGATCGCGGCTGCGGGCCATCAGCGCCCAGCGGAGGTCATCGAGGAAGCCCTCGGGTAGGGGCGAAACATCCTTCGCCCCCCCTACACCCCGTGCGGCCATCTGCGCCGCGCACCGCCCCGCCAGCGCCAGGTTCGTCGCCACGAGGCCGCGGACGAAGCCCTCCGCGTCCGCCGCCATCACCGCCGCCAGCGCCGTCGTTTCCTCCCAGCCCGTCTGCGGCAGCGGCGGCAGCGTTTCCGCCGGCGGCAGCGTCTCGAGCAACTCCCGCACGCTTGGCCGGATGTCCGCCGCCCGCCACGGCGCCGCGACCAACTCCGGCCGCGGCTCGCGGGCCAGAATCCGCGCCGCGAAGTACTCCTGCAGGAGCTGGTGCCGGTACAGCACCTCGTCCGACGCCGGGTCCTCGTCCAGCACCGCGATCGACACGCCGGCCTTCACGATGCCCTCATCGTGCGCGTGGTCAACGAGGCCTAGCGCCGTGTCGTAGTCGACCCGCAGCTGGCTCGCGCCCCCGTCGACATCGCTCTCCTGCATCCCATACGCCAGCGCCGCGAGCCGCGGCACCAGTGCCCCGCGCTCCGGCAGCTCGTACGCATCCCGCCACTGCCACCGTGCGATCCGCCGGAGGTCCCGGCTCGTGAGCAGCTCCTCGAGCGCGAAGAGTGGGCTACCGCGCTCGACCTCACGCTTGAGCGCCTGCCGCACGAAGCCCGTGAACAGACCTGCCCGGTCGCCCGCCAGCTCGCCCGTCGCCTCGACCTGGTCGACCAGCAGCGCCAGGAAGAACGGCGCACGAAGAACCTCGAGCTGCGGCGTCCCGGCGATCGCCGCCCAGATGTGCGCCCCCCGCACCGGGCTGTACGCCCGCAGGAACGCCTCGACCTGCGCGTCGGTCAGCAGCTCGATCTGCACCTGTGGCACGCGCAGCGCCGGCGTGGAGAGCGGCGCCGAGTAGTCCAGCGTGCGGCAACTGAACACGACGCGGTTGCCCGGCTGCTCCTTGGCCAGCCGGACCAGCCAGTCCTTCCACAGCCCCACCCGCTCCCGGAACTCGCGCTCGCTCGCCGCGGGCATCTCGTTGAAGGCATCCAGGAGCAGGATCATCCGACCTTCGGCGAGGAGCGCGGCGAGCGGCGGCAGGTCGGGGTTGGTGGCGGCCCAACGTGCGGCCAGCCAGTCGCCCGGCGACGAGACGGGATCGCCCGGCCGATCGGGCTTGTATTGGTTGAGCTGGATGAAGAAGGTGATCGGGGGGGGGCCGGCTTCTCCCCGCAGCCCCGCAATCGCCACATCCAGCTCCAGATGCCGCAGCAGCGTGCTCTTCCCACTCCCTGGCGGGCCGAGTACCACCACCGCCGGCTCCGGCACCGCCGCGAGCAGCGCGCCCAGGTCGTCGAACCGCTCTTGCCGCGCTGTCCACCGCCCGCTCACCGCCTCCTCGCCCTGGTCCACAAGCAGCGTCAGGCCCACGAAGCGCCCATCCAGCCGGTACCGCGGCTGGCTCCACTCCGCAATCCGCCCGAGCCGATACTCCGAGAGGTCCGCCGGCCGCCGCGCCGCCGCCTCACGTGCCTGCGCGGCCGTTAGCACCACCGCCGGCGCCGCATCATCCCGGACCGCTGCCAGCGTCGCCGCCAACGCCTCGTACAGGTTCCCCGCCCGCCGCAAGCCGCCGCCTTCCACCGAACCGGCCGTGGCCACGCTGCCCACCGCGTCCCCCTCGGCCAGCGGATCCTCGACCACGATCCGATCGCGCGGCGACAGCGCCGTCGCGGTCCGCAGCGGCGTCGCGACGTCCACCAGGCCCGCGGCTTCGATCTGAAAGATCCGATCGGCGTACCGCAGGTCCTTCAGGCGGTGCGTCCCCCAGTCCCGCAGCGCCCAGTCCGTCGGTAGATCGCCCTGCACGAGCTGCTGCGTCGACATCGAGAGCAGCACCTGCCCGCCGTGCCCC
>QEVT01000384.1 GCA_003576755.1 bacterium
GCGGCGGCCCAGCCCGGCGGCGCCGGTGCCGTGATCTGGGTCGAGGGCGAACAGGCCACCCGCACGACCTTCAATCGGCACGGCTGGTATTGCTGCGACGGCGTCCGGCGCGACCTGCTCTCGCCGGGCTCGCCCGGCACGCGCGACGGCGGCTGGCTGTCGCACTACGCCAACGACGGCGGGGAGGCGGAGGCCGAGTACCGCCTCGACGTGCCGGCGCCCGGCACGTACACCCTGTGGCTGCGGGCGAGCAGCCACACCGTGCGCATGTGGTACCGCGTCGACGGCGGGCCTCGCGCCGCCGTCGACACCGAGAGCGATCGCCGCGAGCACCTGAACCTGCTCGTGGCGGGCCGGATCGACATCCGCTACCTGGCGTGGTTTCGCGCGGCAACCCTCGACTTGGGCGCGGGCCGCCACACCCTGGTCGTGGGGCTGGCGGGCCATCCGGCGCGGCAGGGCGGCCGCGAGGTGCACGGCGGGCTCGACGTCGTCGCGCTGGCCGGCGGCGGCTGGAACCCCACCGGCGCGCTGCGCCCGGACGATCTCCCGGTCGACCCCGGGGCATCGGACTGGTTCCCGCTGATCCCCGCGGACGACCCCTTCGACCCCCGCTCGGCGACGGATGCCAGCGGGCTCGTGCAACGGCCGGCGGGCGCGCACGGCGCAGTGGCGCGGGACGGCGCCGGTCTGCGGTTCGCCGACGGCACCCCCGCCGTGTTCTGGGGCGTCAACGCCGCGATCGGCGGCTCCCAGGCGGTGATGGAGCGCCAGGCGCGGTGGTACGCGCGTCAGGGCATCAACCTGGTGCGGCTGCACCCGGTACAGGCCACGCTCGGCGTGCTGGCCCGCGACGCCGCCGACGGCGAACGCCGGCTCGACGCGGCACGTCTCGACCGTTTGGACCGTTGGTTCGCCGTGCTCAAGGCCAACGGCATCTACATGCAGTGGTCGCCGTTCTACCCGCACGTGCTGACACCCGACGACGGCTACCCGCCGGACCTGTACGCCGAGCTGCCCGACGCAAGCACGTGGAACCTGCCGCCAGGCACGACGGGCAAGAGCACGGCGGGCTTCGTCAACGTCATGCCGGCGCTGCAAGCGGCGGAATGGACATGGCTCTCGGCGCTGCTCACGCACCGGAACCCCTACACGGGTCTGCGTTATGTCGACGATCCGGCCTTGGCGATCGTCGAGGTGCACAACGAGGACAGCATCTTCTGGCACTACCCCCTCAACCCGCTGGCCGGCGGGCGGGACGGCGAACGGTCGCTCGACCGGCACCAGGCCGCCGTACAGGGAATGTGGGCGGACTGGCTGCGCGAGCGCTACGCCGACGACGCGGCCCTGCGGAGGGCCTGGGGACCGGTGGGGCAGGGCAGCCGCGCCGGCGACGGGCTCGCCAACCGGCGCATGGCGCTCTATGGAGCCTGGGAGATGCAGGCGGGCGGCCCGTCGCAAAACGGGGCGGAGCGGCGCCGGATGGGGGACTTCATCGCGTTCCTGGCGGATCGGCAGCGCGCGTACTTCGCAGGTCGCGTGGCGCAGCTGCGCGACCTCGGCTTCCGCGGCGCCACGGCGACCACGGCGTGGCAAGCCGGCGGCCCCGCGGCGGCGCTGGCCAACACCTACACCGACACGGCAGCCGACGTCGTCGACCGCCACCGCTACTTCGGCGGTCACGCCGAGGCGGGCCAGTCACCCCACCGCATCGTCGCCGGGGCGGTCCGCGCGGCCTCGCACCTGGCGGCGCCGGGCAGCGGCATCCTCGGCGCCGGCATGGAGCAGGTCGAGGACCGACCGTTCATGCTGTCGGAGTGGACGCAGAGCCCGCCGAACGAGTGGAAGGCCGAGATCGTGCCGCTGTTCGCGTTCTACGGGATGGGCCTGCAGGGGTGGGATGCCAGCACCCACTTCGCGGCGAGCCTGCCGCGCCTGGGCGGCGGCTGGCCGAACGACATGGACTCGTACGTCACCGAGACGCCGCACTACATCGGCCAGTTCCCGGCCGTGGCGCGCAGCGTGCTGCGCGGCGACGTCGCGCCCGGGGCGTTGGCGGCGGCGCAGCGGTTCGCCCCGGAGCACGTGTTCGCCGGCGTCGACGCCGCGTCGCAGCCAGTCGGGCTGGGCTGGCGCGACGACCCGGCGTCCGACCGACTGGCGGTGCCGCTCGAGGCACTGGCGATCGGGCGCGTCACGGTGGGCTTCGAGTCTCCGGCACGGCCGTCCGAGCGGGTCGACTGGGGCGCGTACCACGATCGGGGTGCCGGCCGAATCCGGAGCACGACCGGCGAGCTGGTCTGGGACACCGGGCGGCGGGTCGTCACCGTCGGCGCCGCCCGCACGCAGGCCGTGATCGGCTTCGCCGGCGGCGGGTCGTTCGACCTGCCGGGCGCGACGGTCGACGTCCGCACGCCGTTCGTCAGCCTCATCCTGACGGCGCTCGACGCCGAGCCGCTCGACCGCTCGGGGCACATCCTCGTCACCGCCCTGGCCCGCGACCGCCAGACCGGCGCCCGCTACAGCGCCGACGGGTCGCGCCTCGAAACGGTCGGCGGGCCGCCGCTCATGCTCGAGCCGGTCGAGGCCACCATCACGTTCAAGGGGCCGCCGATCGTGTCGGCGCGCCCGCTCGACATCCACGGCGTCCCGCGCGACGTCGCCATCCCGCCCGTCGGCAACCGTGTCGTGATCGACGGGCGGTACGCCGCGTACCTGTACGAGGTCCGCCGCGGCCCGCCGGCCACGGAGCCGACGCCGACCGCCGGTCCGGCCACGGCTGTCCCCGGCACGCCTGTCGCCGCGACCGTGACCGTGACGCCGGGGCTGCCCCCGACGCCGACCGACGCGCCGACGCGGCGGATCTACGTGCCGCGGGTGGTCTGGGCGCAGTAGGCCGCCCGGCGCGCCGGAGCCGGCGGGCGCCGGCCCGGCCCCGGGAGGGCGGGCGCCGGACGCCC
>QEVT01000385.1 GCA_003576755.1 bacterium
CGGCGCCGGGAGCGGGTCGGCCGCCGGATGCATCGCCACCCGTCCCCGCGCGCGGCGTCGGCGTCGGCGCGCCGCCCGGCCCCGGCATCCCGGCCTCGACCGGATCGCCCTTGAACAGGATGCCGTCGCCGAACGGGAACCACGCCCGGGCGAAGCGGCCCTCGATCTGCTCGACCAGCGTGTACAGCCCGAAGTAGGCGCCGTTGACGTGCGCCCGCACGTACGCGGTGCGCGGCATCGGCTGGAACGGGCGCAAGGCGTCGGTCGTCAGCGTCTCGCGGGCGATCGTGGGGTCCGCGAAGCCGTTGTTGAGGTTGACGGTGTCGAACCCCATGAGGTCCTGGCCCTCGACGCGCGCGTCGAGGGTGAGGTTGAGCGGCTTCTTGCGCCCCGGCCCGCGCGACGAGCTGTTGCCCTTCAGCCGCACGCCGACGTCCGGGTACGCTCGGCCGTCGACGACGAGGTCGGCGTAGACGAAGCCGGTCTCGCCGACCTGGGCGAGGCGGGATTCCCAGTCGGGGTCGTGGAACGTCAGGTGGAAGTCGCGCACGACCGCCGGGTCGAACAGATCGGCCGACGGCGCCTGGGCCCGGGCGCGGCCGGGCGGCCGCGCGGGATCCGGGCACGACCACCCGGCGGGGCCGAGCAGCGCGGCGAGCACCAGCGCCAGCGCGAAGCGGCGCAAGGGAGCCGAAAAACGGTGGGAACGCGCCATCTCAGCCTCCTGTCGGCGGGGCGGCGGCGGGATGATAGCATCCGGGCGGCGACGAGCTGCCGTGTCAGGGAACAGCGTTCGGCGGCGGCCGCGCGATAGAATGGCGTGTGGGTGCGCGTCGCACGGCGGTGGTGTCGTGCGCCGACGCCGATCCACCCGCGGGCACAACGCCCGCGCCGGCCCGACGGGCGTGCCACGCGGACCCGCGGGCGATCGTCCGTGAATGGACCCCGAGATCCCCTAGAATGGAACGGTGCCATGAAGACCAGCCTGAGCCTCGCGCTCGCCCTCCTCGCCGTCTTGGTCTGCCTCGGTCCGGCGCACGACCGGACCGCCCGGCCGGCGCCGCCGCGGGCGGCGGGCCCATCCGACACGCCGGCCGTCGTCGACCACATCGGCGGCGCCGTCCACGCGGTCGCCCTCCGCGAGGTCGGAGGCTGCGCGTTGGCGTTCGCCGGCGGCGGCCCGCGGCTCGTGGTGTGGGACGTGTGCGACGCCGGCCGGCCGCGGGAGGTCGGCCGGTCGGCGCCGCTGCCGGACGTCGTGCTCGGCGTCGCGCTGTCGGGGCCGCACGCGCTCGTCGCCGCCGGCCGCGCCGGGCTGCGGGTCTTCGACATCGCCGACCCGGTGCGGCCGACCGAGGTCGGCGCCGTCGACGCGCCGCCCGACGCCGACGGCGAGGACGAGGCCATCGGTCTCGCCGTCGACGGGCACCACGTGTTCGTCGCGCTCGGCGCGCGCGGGGTGGCGGTCGTCGACGTGTCGGACCCGGCGCGCCCGCGCGAGACGGGGCGCTGGCACGTGCCGTTCCGCGGCACGGCGTTCGCGGTGGCCGCCGGTGCGGGGCGGGCGTTCGTCGCGGACGGCGACGCGGGGCTCGTCGTGCTCGACGTGTCGGACCCCGCGCACCCGCGCGAGGTCGGCGCGCTCGGCGCCGCCGGCGGCCAGCATCTGTTCGCCACCGCGGTCGCGGCGGCGGGCACGACGGTGTACGTCGCGGGCGGGCCGCACCTCTGGGCCGTCGACGTCGCGGACCCCGCCTCGCCCCGGCCGGCCGGCCCGCCGCTCACCGACGCCCTCACCGACGGCAAGGCGCTGGCGCTCGCCGGAGACGACCTCTTCGTGGTGCGCGTCGCATCGCTGCGGTCGGCCGCCTACGCGCTTCGGCTCGCGCGCGTCGACGCGCGCGCGCCGGGAGACCTGCGGCAGACCGGCGCCACCGAGCTGGCGATGCCGCTGGACGACGTGTTTGCCCTGAACGCCCCCCGCATCGGCCTGGCGGCGGGCGGCGGCTTCGTGTGGCTGGCGGCGGCCTCGCTCGGGCTCGAAGCCATCACGGTCGACGCGGCCGGCGCGCCGCCGAACCCCTTGGGGGCGCTCCGCCTCCACGCCGCGTTCGGCCCGGCGACGCACGCCGCGGCGGTGACCCGGCACGGCGACGCCTTCCTCGTCCCCAACGGCGCGCGCGACGTCCAACGCTTCGCGGCCGGCCCCGACGACCGCCTGCGCTACGACGCCAGGGTCCTCATCGCCGGCTTCGCGGTCGACGCGGCCGTCGACGGCGAGCTCGCCTACATCGCGGACGGCGGCCTGAGCATCGCGCGCGTCGGGAGCTTCGACGCGAGCCGGGCGAACATGCCGCTGGCGCACGTCGCCTTCGACGGCGGCGCCGTCGACGTCGCCGTCCGCGGCCACCGCGCCTACGTCGCCGACATCGGGGCCGGGGTCCACGTCGTCGACGTGGCGGCCTCCCAACACCCGGCCGTCATGGGTCGGCTGCCGGGGATCGACCGGGCCGCTGCCGTTGCCGTCGACGGCGACCGGCTGGCCGTCGCCTCGGGCGCGGCGGTCGCCGTGTACGACCTGGCCGGCACCGGGGGACCGGCGCTGGTCTCCACCGCCGCGACCGCCGGGCTGGTCGAGGACGTCGCCATCGCCGGCGCGGACGTGCTGGCCGTGGGCGACGGCGCCGGGCTGACGCTCCTGCGCCTGGCCGGCGACCGCCTCGACGTGCTGGGCACGCTCGACACCGGCCCCGGCGCGCGGCGTGTGGCGGTCGCCGGCGACCGCGCCTACGTCGCGTCCACGGTCGGCGTCGTCGTCGTCGCCGACATCGCGGACCGGTCGGCGCCGCGGCTGGTCGCCACGCTCCCGCTGCCCGGCGAGGCTTCCGGCGTCGCCGTCGCCGGCGACCGGCTGGTGGTCGCCGCCCGCGGCG
>QEVT01000386.1 GCA_003576755.1 bacterium
GGCGCGCGCATGGCGCGCGCCGGCCGTGCGGGCCGGGCGGCCGGCCGTCCACGGCGGTGCGGCGGCCGTGCGGCCGGCGACGGCGCCGCCGCCGCGGGCGTCAGGATCGACGATGCCCCCGAAGCCGGCGTCGTGGCGGACGGCCAGCCCGAGCTGGACGGCCGTCTCGCCCTCGAGCGTACCGAGGCGCCACACGACGGTGTTGCCGTTGCGGACCCCGCCGTTGTCGGCCGCCACGAACGTCACGCCGCCCGGCAGGCTGTCGCGCACGACGACGTCGACGGCCGGGCTGCGCCCGACGTTGCGCACCACGAGCGCGTAGTCGATGACGTCGCCGCGCCCGACGACCTCGGGGGCGAGCTTTTCGACCTCGAGCGCCGCGGCCGTGTCGCGCAGCGTGGCGGCGATCCAGCCGGCGTAGTAGGCCGTGCTGGTGTAGAGCGTGCGGTTCCCGGGCCCGCCGCACGTGTCGGTCGTGCCACTGCTGACCACGCCGGCCAGCCGCCAGGCGCCGCCGCCGGGCGGCGCGACCATCAGCGGGCCGCCGCTGTCGCCGTAGCAGGCGTCGCGGTCGCGCTCCCCGGCGCAGACGATGCTGGCGTTGAGCTCGCAGGTCTCGGGGCTCACGATGGGAACCTCGACCTGTTGCAGGCGCGTGGTCGAGCCCCGCTCGGTCACGCCCCAGCCGACGACGGTCGCCGTGCGCCCCGGCGCGATGGCCGGGTCGGCCGTGTCGTCGACCAGGGCGATGGGCTGCACGGCGGGGCCGAGCGCCGCCGGCCGCGCCAGCCGCAGGAGCGCGATGTCGCCCCAGTCGTCGGTCGTCTCGTCGAAGTAGTCGGGGTTCGTGAAGATCTGGGCGACGGGGACGATCTGGGCCCGGTCGGTCCGCAGGTCGTGCAGGCCCAGACCGACGACGACGTCGTTGGCGTAGAGCGGGATCTCGCCGTCGCCCACCGCCTCGGTGACGCAGTGCACGGCCGTGACGACCCAGCCCGGATCGATGAGCGCGCCGGCGCAGAACTGGCCGTCGACCTGGTTGCGGGCGCCGGCGTCGAGGACGGCGGCCAGCCACGGCCATGCGCCGGGCGTCGCCTCGCGCCCGCCGACGATGTCGGCGGCGGACGGCATGCTCGGCCCGGCGGCCGGCGGGGAGGCGGCGTGCGAGGCGGAGGCGGGCGCGAGCGTGAGGCACGCGAAGGCGGCGGCGACGAGCCGGGAAGCCGGCCGACGGCCGGCGCGCGGGCGCGTGTGCATGGGCGGCATCCTGTCGGGGAAACGGGCGATCGGGCGCTGCGGTCGTCAGCATAGGCCGGCCGACTGCCGGCGGCAAGTCGCCCGGCTCCGCCGGCCCGCCCGTGGGGTGCGGCCGCCGCGACCGCCGCCCTGGCGTCTCGCTGTATGGTACGATGTCGGCCGTGCCGTGCGCCGCCAAGGCCGCCTTGGCCGCGACCTCCAGGAGCCCGCAATCCCATGGACGACCTCACCTCGCCACCCGTGATGGACCAGGCCGCGGCCGAAGCGGCCTACGGCGCGTCGATCCTGCACGGCGAGCCGATGCCGGCGGCGGCGCTGCGCGCGCTGCTCGATGCCTGCCGCCGCTTTGCGGCCGCGGGCGATCCCGCGCGGGTCCCGCCGCCGACGTTCATCTGGGTCGACCACGGGGGGCCCGAGGCGGCCCGCCGCAACCTCGAGGGGCGTGTGCGCCGCCAGGCCGAGCGCGCGGCGGCGCAGACGGCCTTCTACGGCGACCTGTTCGCCCGCATCGGCCTCGACCCGGCCGCGCTGACGCTGGACGACGTCGGGCGGATCCCGGTGTTGCGCAAGGAGGCCGTGCTGGCGAGGCCGTACGACTTCGTGTGCCGCGACGCGTCGGTCGCCCATCGCACGCACACCGGCGGCACGGGGGGCGCGCCGCCGTTGGGCCTGTGCTTCTCGGCGTACGAGATCGGCCTGGCCGCCCACGAGACCGCGCTCGGCGCGATGCTCAACCGCTCGACCACGGAGGCGGACGTCATCCTGATCCCGGCCAACAGCCGGCAGGTCCTCTCGAGCATCACGCTGGCGGCGGCGATGCACCTCCTCGGCGCCGCCGTCGTGTGGGGCTGGCTGTCGCGGCCGGACGTCACGCTCGCGCAGCTCGCCGAGACGCACGGGATCCCCGGCAAGCACCCCAAGATCACGCGCACGGCGGCCTACCCGTCGCTCCTCGGCGAGATGGTCTCGCTCGGCCTCGCGCAAGGGTACGGCCCCGGCGACTTCGGGCTCCGTCAGCTCGACTTGGGCGGCGAGATCGCCACGGACGGGCTGCGGCGCCGGGCCCGCGCGCTCATCGGCGAGGACGTGACGCTGTGGGAGGGCTACGGGATGAGCGAGACGTGGGGCGCGGGGGGCGGCGTGTGCCCGGCCGGCAACCTGCACTTCGAGTACACGGGCCTGTGGGAGTTCCTCGACCCCGACACGTACGCGCCGGCCGCGGAAGGGGCGGTGGCCACGTGCGTGGCGTCGACGCTGCCGCCGTTCCGCGACACGACGCTGCTCTTGCGCTACGACACCGAGGACCTGGTCCGCCCGCTCGGGGCGTGCCCGTGCGGCTTCGCCAGCCAGGTGACGACGAAGCTGCTGGGCAAGCGGCACCGCTCGGTGCGGCACGCCGACGGCTGGACGACGCCGCGCGACGTGCTGGAGGCGCTGGAGGGCGTGGACGCGGTGCGGCTGCCGGCCCGCTGCGGCTTCTGGGCCGAGGACGGCGGGGTGGCGGTCGAGGTCGTCGCGCCGCCGGCGGCGCGCGCGGCCGTCGGCGACGCGCTCGAGTCGCGCGGGGTGCCGCTGCGCCGCCTGGTGCTGCGCGACGGCCGCGACGCGCTGGAGCGGCCGTATCCGCTGCGGGTGGACATGCTGTGATCGGGGCGGGCGGGAACGCCGAC
>QEVT01000387.1 GCA_003576755.1 bacterium
GGCCCGCCGCACGCGCGCCACCAACGCGTCGCGCAGCCGCGCGCCCGTCACCGCCGGCGCGAAGCGCGCATCCCAGGCCGCCTGCCCGGCGGCCGCCAGCCGCCGCCGCTGCTCCGGATCCTCCACCAGCCGGGTTATCGCCGCCGCCAGCCCGGCGGCGGTCCGGTCGGCGTCGGCCGCCACCGGCACGGTGCACACCTCCACGCCGGGGCTCAGGAGATCGCGCACGGCCGGCGTGTCGCCCGTGACGACCGCACGGCCGGCCGCGAGGGCGGCGTAGACCTTGTACGGCACCACGAGCCCGGCCTTGGGCTGCGCGCCGAACACGCCCAGGCAGATGTCGGCGGGCTGGATGAACGCGTCGATGAGGGCCTCGGCGTCGAGCCACCGCGGGTGGAAGACCACGTTGGGCGTGCCGAGCGCCGCCGCGAGCGCCGCGGCGGCCGGCCGTGTCTGGCCCAGCCCGACGAGATCGAAGACGACGTCGGCCCGTTCGCGCAGCCGGTGGGCGGCGCGCACCACGACGTCGACGCCGTGCAGCGGGATGAACTGGCCGAAGTACACGACGCGCACGGGGCGCCGCGCGCCCGGGTCGTACGGCGTGGCCCGGCGGCGGTACACGCCGGGCGCCCCGACCGGGACGACGACGAGGCGCTCCGCCGCGACGCCCAGCTCGCGCGCGAAGGCGTCGGCGTGCGGCGCGGTGTCCGCGAGGCAGACGTCCGGCAGGCGGAACAACGCCCGCTCGACCGCCGTCAGCGCCCGGAACCGCCGGCTCGCGGGGGGCAGGAGCCCGCGATCGCGGACCGTCTCGCCGATCGAGACCAGCGGGTCGAAGACCGCGAGCCGGCCGTGCCGGCGTGCCAGCCAGCAGGCGAGCGGCACGTCGAGGTGTGCGGTGGCGCCGACGACGAGGGCGTCGTGGTCCGGCAAGCGGGCGTAGCGCCCCACGAGCCGCGGCCACGCGACGGCCTGACGCGCCGCGGCCCGCGCCAGCGCGCCGGGGCGCGCGACGGCGTCGAGCTTGGCCGCCGTGTCGCGCCACACCGGCACGTGGCATTCCCCGACCGTCACGCCGGCGGCCGCCAGGCCCTCGGCGAGGATGGCGTTGCGGCCGACGCCGCGGTCGTACGTGCCGAACTGGAGCACGCGCAGCGGGCGGGGTGCGTCGCCTCGGACCGGGTGGGAGGGGCCGGCCGTGCGCCCGGAACCGGCGGCCACCGGTCAGAGCTGCGTCCGCCGCACGATGAGGTCGGCCAGGAGCCCGACCACGGCGGTCTGCAGCCCGGTGATCAAGAGCGCCAGCGTCGTCAGCCGCATCGGCGGCAGCGTCATCGACCAGCCGTAGGTCTGGAAGGTGTCGAGGATGTCGATGAGCACGTACTTGGCGGTCCCGCCGATGAGCAGGGCCAGCGCCAGCGGCAGGAACACCTTCAGCGGGTTGAAGTACATCACGGTTCGCACGATCAGCGAGAGGTAGTTGTAGCTGTCGCGCAGCGGGTGGAACGTCGACCGGCCGACCCGCGGGTAGTAGTCGATCGGCAGGTAGCGCACGACGTAGCCGTTGCCGAGGAACGCGATGGTGATGGTGCTGACCCACGAGTGCGTGGTCGGCAGGATCGGCAGGAAGCGCAGCGTCGCGTCGCGGCGCTGGGCGCGCAGGCCGGAGTTGAGGTCGGGGATCCGCGAGCCCGTCATGAACTCGGCCAGCCGGCGGATGAACCACTTGGCCGGCGTCCGGAGCACCCGCAGCGTGCCGGCCTCGACGCGCCGCGCGCCGATCACCATGTCGCTGCCGGCGTCCATCAGCGCCATCAGCTCGGGCATGCGGGCGTTGGGGTATGTCCGGTCGGCGTCGGTGAAGATGACCACCCGCCCGCGCGCGGCGCGGACGCCCGTGGTGCGCGCTGCCCCGTTGCCCCGGTTGAACGGGTGCTGGATCAGGCGCACCCACGGCCGGGCCCGGGCGATCTCCGCCGTGCGGTCCCGCGAGCCGTCGTCGACGACGATGATCTCGTAGCGGTAGGCCGTGGCGGACATCGCGGCCTGAACGTCGTCGAGGTCGTCGCCCAGCGCCGCCTCCTCGTCGTAGGCGGGCAGGATGATCGACACGTCGAGATCGTCGTCCGGTGTGGGCGGCGGGATGGGCATGGCTTCCTCGTGGTGCGAGCGACGGCGCCGCCGGCCGGCGGGCCGAGGGTGACCCACCCGGGCGTCGGCGCCGCGTCATGGACGAAAGGATCGTAGCACCCGTTGCCGTCGGCCGCGAATCGCCGCGCGGGGCGGCCGCGCGCGGGCGGCGGTCACGGCCCGCGGAACGCCGGCCACACGACCGCGACGACGGCCCACACGTCCAGGCACAGCACGCCGCCTGCCAGCAGCGCCGCTCCATGCCGAGGCCACGCACGGTCCGCCAGCCCGACCATCACGACCGACAGCGGCGCCGCCACGGCCAGGAAGTAGCGGCCCTGCGGCAGGCGATCGGGGCCGGCGCCGGCCAGCGAGCCGAAGAGCGCCGCCGCGATCCCCAGCACCACGCCCGCGGCGCACGCCCGCGCGACGTCGGGGCGTGCCGCGACGCGCTCGGGACGCACGAGCGCGGTCGCCACCGCCAGCGTGGCGGCGACCGTCACGAGGCCGGCCAGCGCGAGGAAGCCGGCGCCGGGCCAGATGGCCAGCCAGCCGTAGCCGCCCCAGTAGGACCGCCACGCGAACGCCGCACCGTCCACCGCGCGCGCGGCGGCCGCCCCCGGGTCGCGCCACCCGCCGGCCAGCGCGCCCCACAGGCGCGCGGCGGCGGTGTAGCGTGCGGCGGCCGCGGCAAGCACCGGCCCGAGGCGGCGCGGCGTTTCGGCGTCTCCGCCGACGAGCCGATCCCCTTGGGCCGGAGGCCCGGCAAGCGCGGCGGACCCCGGCCCCGGC
>QEVT01000388.1 GCA_003576755.1 bacterium
GGCGGCCAGAGCGGATGGTCGGCCAGCCCCGCGACATCGCGGCGCAGCCACGGGCTCGCGGCCGGGAAGCGGGCGGGCCGCGGCGCCCCGCCCGGGTCGTCGGGCGGAGACACCATCGCGAAGGCGAGGGCCGGACCCGCCTGGGCCAGGATGACCTCGCCGGGCGTTGCCACGAGCACGCTGACACCGGCGCCGAAGCCGTCGGCCGGGCCCCACGCCGGGCCCGGCGCCGCCCGCACCCGCCGGAGCCAGTCGTCGGCGCCGGCCAGCGCCGCCTTCAACCGCGCCGTCGTTCCGCCGGTCTGGCGCTCGAACGCCGACGCGATGCCCGCCGCGAGCCGGCCCGCCAGGTCGTCGCGCCGCGGCCCCGCGCCCCACACCTCGACCAGCACCGCCAGCAGCGCCGGCCCGCCGGCGACCCGTACCGACCGGGCGAGGCCCGTACGGGGCGGGCCGGCGATCTCGACGACCCATGGGGATGTCGCCATGGCCACGGCCAGCCTTCCTCGCCGCCTACACCAGGCGCTCGCGCAACCGCACGCTCAACGCGTCCATCGACGCCACGACGACGACGATGCCGATCACCGCCACCGACGCCCAGCCCCACTGCAGCTGGTTCATCCACTCGCGCAGCACGAAGCCGATGCCGCCCCCGCCCACGAAGCCGATCACCGTGCTGATCCGCACGTTGATGTCCCAGTGGTAGATCCCGAACGCCAGGAACGGCGGCACGACCTGCGGGACCACCCCGTAGACGATGGTCTGGAGCCGGCCGGCGCCGGTGGCCTCGATGGCCTCCAGCGGCCCGGAGTCGACGTTCTCCACGGCCTCGCTGAACAGCTTGCCGAGGTTGGCCACGGTCACGACGACCAGCGCGAGGACCCCGCCGAACGGGACGCCGTAGCCCACCCACGACGCGAAGATCGCCGCGAGGATGATCGGCTCGATCGCGCGCAGGCCGTTCAGCAGCGCCCGCGTCGCCGCGTAGGCCGCGTTGCCGGCCCACGTGCGCGGCATGAGGTTGCGGGCGCCGAGCAGCCCGAACGGCAGCGCCAGGAGCGCCCCGAGCGTCGTGGCCATGAGCGCCATCAGGATGGTCTGGATGAGCTGGTCGACCGTGGTGGTGACGCGGGCGCTGGGCCGCACCCCGCCGACGGGCTGGCTGGCCTCGGCCTCGATCACCGTCGGCACGCCGGCCGCGCGGCCCGCCTCGGCCACCAGCGGGCGCACGTCGACCCTCACCATCAGGCTCCCGTCGGCGCCGGCCACGTCCCTCGCGGCCGCCAGCCGCCCGCCGTCCGGCAGGCGCCATCGCAGCGCGACCCTGGCGCCCGCCGGCCAACCCTCGGCCATCACGGTCACGGTGTCGCCCGCGTCGGCGCACCCGGCGCCGACCGCCAGGCGCGGGCCGGCCCGGGCTCCGGCGTCGATCGCCGGCGGTTGCGGCGGCAGGTCGCATGGGACGACGAGCGACGCGCGGGCGGTGGTGGTCACCACGCCGCGCGCGACCAGGTCCGGCCGCGCCAGCTCGCCGACGATGCCGCGGATCTTGGGCGCGCCTTCGACCAGCCGGGCGGGCCGGATGTCCGACACGCGCCACGCCCACGCCACGAGCGCGATGACGGCGAGCGCGGCCACGGGCCGCCAGCGCGCCGGCACGAGCGCGCGACCGGCGTCGATGCGGGCGCGCACGGCGGCGCTGAACACGTCGAGGATGACCACGACGACGGCGATGACGACGACCGCCGTGGCCGCCTCGCTCCAGCGGGCGCGCTGGATCCATTGCTGGAGCAAGAACCCGATGCCGCCGCCGCCGACGAAGCCGATGATGGTGGACATGCGGACGTTGATGTCCCAACGGTAGACCGTGAACGCCGCGAAGGGCGGCACCACCTGCGGCAGCACCGCGTACACCACCGTCTGCAGCCCGTTGGCGCCGGTGGCGCGGATGGCGTCGATGGGGCCGGGGTCGATGGCCTCGATCTGCTCGGAGTAGAGCTTGCCGAGGGCCGCCACGGAGTGCAGCGTCAGGGCCAGCACGCCGGCGAACGGGCCCTGCTTCACCCACACCACGAACACGACGGCCACGATCAGCGGTTCGATCGAGCGCAGCACGTTCATCGCCGCGCGCACGGCGACATACGCCGCCCGCGCGGCCGGGCTGCCGCGCGTCAGGTTGCGCGCGCCGAGGACCGCGAGCGGGATGGCGAGGAGGGCGCCGAGCAGCGTGGCCATCAGGCCGAGCGCGATGGTCACCCCCATGTTGTCGAGGATCAGCCGCAGCGTCGGGCTCGGCACGAGCCGTCCCGGCGGGCCGGCCACCGCGGCCTCGAGCCGCTGCGACTGCACGCGCGAGCGGTAGATCTCCGGCACCGACGCCACCGGGATCGTGATGGCCGCCGTGAACCCGCCCGCCGCGTCGGTGGTCGCGGTGCCGACGGCCGTCCGGTTGCCGCTGGGGTTGATCCACGTCAGCCCGACCGTGCTGCCGGCAGGGTAGCCCGTCCCGGCCACGGCCAGCACCTCGCCGAGCGCCGCGCACGCCGGCGTCACGCGCACCGACGGGCCCGATGCCGGCGGCGGCACCGGCGCCGGCACCGGATCGGGGCACGGCGTGCGGACGCCGACGAAGGCCGACACCATGGCGCGCTCGCGGTCCACGAAGTCCGGCGCCACGAGCGCCCCGAACAGCGGCCGGACCTTGGGGAAGCCCGTGGCCAGGCGGCCGAGGTCGATCCCGGTCGCCTGCCAGCCGGCGGCGTAGAGCGGGAGCACCGCGGCCAGCGCCAGCCATGCCGTGCGCGGCCGTGCGCCGCGGGCGACGTCCGCCGCGTCGGCCGCGGCGAGCGCGGCGAGCGGGACGGCGGTGGTCCACAGCGCCGGCTGCCCCAGCCAGGTCAGCACCACCACGGCCGCCGCC
>QEVT01000038.1 GCA_003576755.1 bacterium
GCGACGGCGTCGGCGATGCCGCCGACGGCGGGCGGGCCGCGCCGAGCGCGGCCGCCTCGCCCGCGTCGAACCCGCGCGTCCGCCCGCACAGCGCGAGCACCAGGCCGCCGTCGGCGTCGGCGTCGGCATAGACCACGAACTCGCCCCAGGCCGGCCCGTCGACGGCCGACCCCAGCGGACCGCCGCAGAACCACACGTTCCACGGCAGCCGCACGTCGACCGTCGGCGTGCTCGCCCCCTTCCACCACCCGAGGTTCTCGAACGTCGCCACGTGGTCGAAGGCGTGCACCGGCCCCCGGGTGGTCATGCCCACCAGCCGCCCGTGGAACACGCCCGCCGCCAGGGCCATCGCCTCGCGGGGCGGGGGCGGCGCCGCGCAGCGCGGGCAGCCCGTGCTCGGCGGCGCCTCCGCCCACACCGCCGCCGGCACCGCGCCGGGCGGCGGCTCGTCGGGGCCGAGCGCCTCGGCCTCGGCGACGGCATACGCCTGCGTGCGGCTGCAAAGGTTGACCTCGTGGCCGCCGGCGGCGTCGTCCGACGCGTAGACGAGGTAGCGCCGGCCGAGCTCGAAGTTGACCCCGCACAGCGCGCTGTCCGCCGCCGTCGTCACCGCGAAGCGCCCGCCCGACACGCCCTTCCACTGCGTGTGCACCGCGAACGTCACGCGCCGCGGCGAGAACGCGCTCGCCGGATCGACGAGGTCGATGCGCGTGGCCGTGCCGTCGAACACCGCGGCGGCGGCCTGCAGCGCCTGCAGAGGCGGGGGCGGCGGCAGGCAGCTGCACGCCAGGGCGACCCGTCCCGAGGGCACGAGCCCGAGGCCCAGCCCGAGCACGAACGCCGCGGCGGGCAGGCCGGCCCAGCGCGCGGCCACGGCGCGGCGTGCCGCCGGCGCGCGATCTCCAACCGCAGTCGTCATCCAACACCTCCCTTTGTGAACCGAGCCGGGCATCCCATCGGTCGGCTGCCATTACGATCGGCGGCACCCCGTCGTGACGGGCCACGATCCCATGCGCCCCGGCGCCCAAGCCCGCCCCCGGTTCAGTCGCAGTTCAGTTGCCGTGCGTTCGTCGTCCCCACGGACCGGTTAGACTGCACGCGGACGAGACGCCATCGACAGCATCGATCACGAGACCCATCCGCACGAAGCAGAAAGGACCGACACCCCATGAACCGCCCGGTGATCCACGCATCCATCGACCCGATCCTCCCGCCGCTGGCGCGCCGCATGCTCGCCGCCCTGGCGCTCGGCGTCGCGCTCGGCATCGCTTCGGCCGCCGCCGGCCCCGAGCCTGCCCGGGCCGCCGCGGTGCCGGCCGCCGTCGCGGACGTCCTGCCCGTCGCGCCGCAGTACGTCAAGCACTACAAGGCCTGCAGCAAGCTCGCCTGCTTCATGATGACATGCGTGTACGACGACCGCACCCACGAGCTCATCCAGTGCACGATCGAGTGGCTGAGCCCGCCGCCGTCGCCGCGCAATCCCGGCGGGCCGTCGCTCCCGTGACCGCGCGGCCCGCCCGCCGGACCATCCGCCCCTCCCCTGCCTCCGCCCGGAGGCGGGGGAGGTCGGCGCGTCGGTGGTGCTACAGCGGCCCCTTCTTCTGCCGATGCGCCGCCAGCGACCGCTCGACGATCCGCGTCACGAGGTCCATCGGCCCGATGCCCTCCTCGATCGGGCCGAGGAAGATCGTCGAGCTCGGGCTCGAGCCCGGCAGCGTGTTCGGCTCGCCCACGACGATGCGGCCGTCGGCGGTGACGTACATGTCCATCCGCGCGAACACCCGGAGCTGCAGCGCCGCAAACGCCCGCTCGGCCGTGGCCCGCACCGCGGCCAGCACATCGCCCGGCAGCCGGGCCGGGGTGACGTTGACGCCCTGGCCGGGCAGGAACTTCTCCTCGATCGTCAGGAACGCACCGAGCGGCGGCGTCTCGGTCGGCGGGTAGGCCACCGGCCGGCCCGCGCCGTCCTCGATCACTGCCACCGTCACCTCGGTGCCGGACAGCTTCTCCTCGACCAGCGCGACGTTGTCCCACGCCAGCGCCGCGTCGACGGCGGCCGCGAGCCCGTCCGGCCCGTCGAGCACCGCCAGCGCCGTCGAGCAGCCCTCGCGCGCCGGCTTGACCACGCACGGGTAGCCGGGCGCGGCGGCGACGGCGGCGAGCACCGCCGCGCGGTCGGCATCCCACGCCGATCGCGCCACGGCGTGCGTGCGCGGCACGTCGATGCCGGCCTGGCGCAGGATGAACCGCTGCACGCGCTTGTCCATGCCGAGGGCGCTGCCGAGCACGCCCGAGCCGCTGTACGGCACGTCCAGCAGCTCGAGCAGCCCCTGGAAGCAGCCGTCCTCGCCGTACTTGCCGTGCAGCCCGATGTAGACGAAGTCCACACGCGCCGCCAGGTCTTCGTAGCGCAGCCGCTTCGCGTCGTGCGCCAGACGGGCCTCGATGTCGCGCGTGGTGTTCTGGACCAGCAGCGTCAGCCCGATCTCCCACAGTGCGCCCGCGCCGTCCATGTAGATCGCCACGGGCGCGAAGCGCGACGGGTCGAGGTTGTGGTAGACGTTCCGCCCGCTCTCGAGCGAGATCTCGCGCTCGCTGGACCGCCCGCCCAGCACCACGCCCACCCGCAGCCGGTCATCCATGCTCGCGCCTCCCCGGCGGGACCGCGCCCGCCCGCCTCGCCGACACCCGCCGACCCCGCGATCCCCTCGCCCGGACCGCGCCGTGCGCCCGCGCCGCCGTCACAACGGCCCCCGCTTCGCGGCGTGCGCCGCCAGGGCGAGCGCGAGGATCCGGTCGACCAGCGCCACCGGCGTCAGCCCGGCCTCGGCGGCCTGGTGGAACATGAAGCTCGACGGCGACATCCCCGACGTCGAGTTGGGGTCGGTGAACAGAATGCGGCCGTCGGGCATCAGGAAGCCGTCGAGCCGCGCGTAGCCCTGGAACCCCATGGCACGGTACACCCGCACGGCTTCGGCGCGCAGGCGATCGAGCACGGCCGCGTCGACACGCGCCGGGGTGATCTTCTGGCTGCGGCCCGGCATGTACTTGTCGTCGTACGTCATGAACGCGTTCTCGGTGGTCGTCTCGGTGGGCGAGAACGCCTCTGCCGCGTCGCCGTTGCCGACCACGATCACCGAGAACTCCATCCCGTCGAGGAAGGCCTCGACGAGCACGCGGTTGTCGTAGGCCAGCGCCGCGTCGACGGCCGCGGCGAGGTCCGCCGGCGCCGCCGCGGCCCCGCGGACCACCGACACGCCGATGCTCGACCCCTCGCGCGCCGGCAGGACCACGACGTCGTCCCCGACGGCGGCGATCCGCCCCAGCTCGCCCGCCGGGTCGCGCGCCCAGTCCGCGGCGTCGACGATGCACGCCGGCGGGACGTCGAACCCGTGGGCCGCCAGGAGCGCGTGCGCCATGGGCTTGTCGAGCGAAAGGGCGCACCCCAGCACCCCGGACCCGGTGTACGGGACGCCGAGCAGCTCGAGGGCGCCCTGGATGCAGCCGTCGTCGCCGTACTTGCCGTGCAGCGCGTTGAACACCACGTCGACCTCGCCCGGCAGGTCCTCGAGCCACAGCCGGGCGGCGTCCGCCGCCAGCCGGGCCTCGACGTCGGCGCACGTGTTCTGGATCACGAGCTTCTCGGGCATGCGCCACAGCCGGCCGGCCGTGTCCATGAAGATCGGCAGGCCGACGTACTTGGCGCGATCGAGGTTGTAGAACACCTGGCGGCCGCTGGCCAGCGACACTTCGCGCTCGCTCGAGCGGCCGCCCATGAGCACGCCGACGCGGCGGCGCTGGTCTTGGGGCATGGGATGGGATCACCGGGACCTGGGGGAATGGATGCGCCGGCGCATTATACCCGGCGGGCCGAGGCGCCTCCAATCGCGGGGGGCGGCGGAGGGTCCGCCACGCCCTTCTCTGACGCTTGCCGGCGCTTGCGGGTGATCCCGCCACCGCCTTGCGCCCCCTGCCCACCGCTGTATACTGTGCCCCCAGGCCCCGACCATGCCCGATCACCCGATCCCACGACGCATCCCCGGCCGCCCCGTCACGGCGCACGTCGCCATGGCGCACGTCGCCGCGCTCGCCGGCGCGCTGCTGCTCGGCGCCCCCGCGCCGATTGCCCGCGCCGCCCCCGCGCGCCAGGCGCCGCCGGCGTGCACGTGGGTCCGGCTGACCACCGGCGAGCCCCGGATGCAGCACGCCATGGCCGGGCAGCCCGGCGTCGGCGCGCTGCTCTTCGGGGGGGCCGACCCCGAGGCCGAGACCGTGACCGACGACGTGTGGCGGCTGGACCTCACGCGCGAGCCGGGCGGCACGTGGACGCGGCTCGCACCGGCGCCGGGCGGCACCGGCCCCGGCCCGCGCGCCGAGCACAGCGCCGTGCTGCGCGCGCCGGAACCCGGGTTCCCCGCGGAGCTCGTGACGTTCGGGGGCATCGACACCGTCCCTGCCGGCGGCACGTCCACGTGGCGCTCGCCCCTCGTCGGCGGCGGGTATGCCCCGGGCGCCGGCGCCGTCCGCCACGCCATCCCGGGCAGCCGGCTCGGCGCCTTCGCCGCCGTCACCGTGACGGGAACGACCTTCCGGCTCCGCGCCGACGCCGAGGCCGCGGCCTGGCTCGCGGTCGGCGCGGAAGGCGGACCGGCCCTCACCGACCACGGCGCCGTCTACGCGCCCGACAGCGACGCGATGGTCGTCTTCGGCGGCCGCACGGGCGAGGCGGCCGACACCGCGTCGGGCCGTGTGTGGCGGCTCGACCTGGCGAGCGGCGCCTGGGAGGGGCGCGACATCCAGGGCGGCCCGGGGCCGCGCTTCGCCCACTCCGCGGTCTACGACGGAGCGGCACGGCGGATGGTCGTGTTCGGCGGCACGCGCGACTGGGTGACGGCGCTGGACGACGTGTGGGCGCTCGACCTGGCCGGCGGCTGGGGCGCCGCCGCGTGGGCGCGCCTCGATCCGGCAGGCCTGGCGCCGGAGCCGCGCTACGACCACGGCGCGGTGTACCTGCCGCACCTGCGTTGGATGCTCGTCTACGGCGGGTCGCTGGACGGCAAGAACGAGGTCGACACGCTGTATGCGCTGGACCTCGGCGCCGCGCCGCCGCGGTGGATCGAGATCCAGCCCCCCGGCAAGCGCCCTGAGGCGGTGAAGGGCCTGGCGGCCGCCTACGATGCCGCCACGAACACCGCCGTCTTCCACGGCGGCACCAAGGGCGCCGAGACCACGCGGACGACTTGGGGGCTGCGCTGCGGCGACGGGACGTCGCCGACCGCATTCCCCACCGGCTCCGGCACCCCCACTGGCGGCGCGACCGCGACGACCCCGGGACCGAACACCGCCACGCCGCCCCCAGGCGGCGTCTACCTGCCCCGGCTGCTCAGGGCCGAGCCGTGACCCGCGGCGGATGCCGCCGATCCCCGCCCGGCATCGGCGCACCGCGATCGCGACTCCAGGCCGACAACCGACCCGACCCACCGATCGGCACCGTCCGGCGACCATCCCCCTCGACCGATGCCCATCCCCCAGGAGCGTGGCCCCATGCCCCGACCGCCCCGAGCTCTCGCGCACGACGCGCCCACGGTCTCGTCGGCCGCACGCCCGTCCCCGGTCCGCAACGGCCCGCGCCGCGCCGCCATCGCGGCGTGCATCGCCGTCGGGCTCGCCGCCAACGCGTGCGGGGCGGCGCCGACGGCGGTGGTCGTGGTCGAGGACGACGACCCCGGCCTCCCGCCGACGCCGACCTACACCGCCACGCAGGAAGCCTTCGCGGCCAACGTCAACCCGCTGAGCGGGCTGCCGTCGGACACGGCCGAGATCGCCGCGCGCCGCCCCCGGGCCGTCGCCATCGAGGTGCCGCTCGGAGCGAACGGCGCCGGCCCGTCGGGCGTGCAAACGACCGAAGTCGTCTTCTGGTCGCTCGTCCCGGCGCCTGCGCCCGGCGTGACGGAAGCGCCGTCGGGCACGCTGCGCCTGACGGCGTTGACGCTCGAGCCGCCGGAAGGCGGGGCGGCCATCGGCCCGCTCGGGCCGGTGGACCCCGTCGCCGTCGAGGTCGCGCGGAGCTTCGGAGCCAGCGTGACGGCCGCGTCGGCGACCGAGGCCGTCGCGGAGGCGCTGCGGGCGGCCGACATCGCGCTGACGCGCGTGTCCGGGCGCGCGGCCGGCGGGGCCGGGCAAGGGTCCGACGCCGCAGGCGGCGCCCTGGCGGAGACGACGCCCGCCGGCCCGCCTCCGGAGCCGCCGCGATGGGGGTACTCCGAGAGCCCCCTCGGCAAGCTCGACCGCCCGGCCGAGTCCGTCACGCTGTCGCCGCCGGGGGGCACGCCGGTCGTCGTCCGGCTCGACCGCGTGCTCGGCGTCTGGCGGCTGGGGTGGGGGGCGCCATCGGGCGCGTCCGGGTCCGCCGGGTCCGCCGGGTCCGCCGGACCCGATGCTCCCGCCGCCACGCTCGCCGACATCGGCACCGGCGAGCCGCTCGCCGTCGCCAACGTCGTCGTCCTCACGCTGCCGGCGTCCGACCCGGCCACCGGCGACCTCGGCTGGCATGGCGAGGGCCCGGCGCTCGTCCTGCGCGACGGCGTCGCCCAGTCCGGCCGCTGGCTGCGCGGCGTGCCCGACCAGCCGTTCGGGCTGATCGACGGCGACGGGCTGGCGGTGGCGCTCCGCCCGGGCAACACGTGGGTGGTGCTGGTGCCGGGGGGCACGGGGGTGGAGGTGGATGACGGGGGCATGTTCCCTGACGGCGGGCCGTGAGGGTGCGGCGGGATGATTCCGCGGCGGCAGGGTGCAGGATTGACGGCCTGGTCATTCGTCCCCGCAACAAGCCCTTGACGCGTTCGTCCGGGGCTTAACGTGTAACCGATGGGCTGAGCTGTTTCCAGATCGGCTTCCGCAGCTTACAGCGTCTGCTCAGCCAGGGTCGGCCGCTGCGGCTCAGGCCGAGGGCCGCGCGCGGATGTCTGATGGCGGGGGTGGCCATCGCCGGCGATGGTTCCGGCGGTATTGGCAGGCGAGGGGAGCCAAAGGTGACAATGCCGCGCGCCGTCGACCGGATGGGGGCGGTCCGGAGCGGGCGATGCGTCACGCCGTCAGGCCGCCGCTGTCGCGTAACGGGAACGTCGTGATCGATGGATGCGGTCAGGGTGTGGCGCGACGCTGCGCCTCCCGCCACACCGCCAACGCCCGCTCCACCCACGCCTGATCGGCCGGGCCGAGTGCCGGAGCGGGCACCGGTGCGTCGTAGTCGATCAATCGGGCGTAGTCGGCGCGGTCGTACGCGACGTCGAGGGCGCGCTGGAGATCGAGCGGCAGGTCGTCGTCCGGATGGCGGACCGGCACCGCGATCACCGGGAGCCGATCGCGGAGGTCGGCGAACCAAGCGTACATGTGGGTCTCGTGGGCCGGCCAGACGGTCGCGCAGTAGTCGCTGCGCCGAGCGATCTGCCGCGCACGCATCCCGGCGCGCAGGAGGTCGATCTCGACCCAGTGCGACCCGCCGCGCCGCAGCGTGTCGCGCTTCTCGATCATCGCCTGATGTCCGCGTGAACCGGCGACCTTGTTGGCGGGGGACAGGACGTCGATCGCTGCCACGACCTCACGGGACCGGGCATCGTGGACCTCAAGGTAGTAGTCGTGAACTTCGGGCTCCACCATCATCGCGATCTTGACGGGCTCCGCGATGGTCGGGCGACCTACGACGACGGGCTCCCGCAGGCTTCGGCGCGGCACCTCGGTCACGATGATGTCCGGCACCAGCTTTGGGTAACCCGGATCGCCTTCCGGGTCGGTGATGTAGACCCGCTCCTCGATCCGCACCAGGTAGTGCGGTGCCGCCGCCGGCTGCAGCAGCTCGCGAATGCTGCCGAGCAACATGTGATGGACGTCCGGCCACCCTGCCGGATCCTCGAGGAACGGATCCATTCCCGGAAATGGCGATGGCATGTGAAGGTCGTCTCCTGCAACGCCGCGCGTCGAACGTGCACCACAATTGTGTTACTGATCCGCGCCGCCGGCAAGACCCACCCCGTCCCTGCCGGCGGCACGTCCACGTGGTGCTCGCCCCTCTTCGGCGGTGGCTACGCCCCGGGCGCCGCGGACTGGCTCGCAGTTGGTGCGGAAGGCGGGCCGACCCTCACCGACCACAGCGCCGCTTACGTGCCCGACGGCGACGCGATGATCGTCTTCGGCGGCCGCACGGGCGAGGCGACCGACATCGCGTCGGGCCGAGTGTGGCGGCTCGACCTGGCAAGCGGCGCCTGGGAGGGGTACGACATCCGCGTCGGCCCGGGGCCGCGCCACGACCACGGCGCGGTGTGCCTGCCGCACCTGCGTTGGATGCCCGTCTACGGCGGGTCGCTGGACGGCAAGAACGAGGTCGACACGCTGTACGCGCTGGACCTCGGCGCTGCGGCGCGCCGCGGTGGATCGAGATCCAGCCCCCGGGCCGGCGGCCGGAGGCGGTGACGGGTCTTGACGGTGGAACCGCCCCCTCCCCTTGCAGCGATGCGGCCCAGGGTCGCGGCCTACACGCTCCGATCCTCGATCTCCCACGCGTGGTCCAGCACATGCCACGCGATGTAGCGCGCCGCGAACCGCACCCGCCAGCCCTTCTCGACCACCGGCGCGCCATCCGACGGCGCGCGGATGACCCCGAGGATGTCGGATCGCAAGGCCGCCACCGCCGCGGCGTCGTCGGGCGCGAACGGCGGATGGCGCACCCCGAGCCGCCGCGCGTAGTACCCCCGATCGCACTCGACGACGTGCTCGACGATCTTCGACCGATCGCGCCCGCCCCCGCGCGGCCCCTTGCGCAGGCTCTCCGGTGCCGCCGCCGCCACGTCGTCGAACACCGCCCAGCATGCCGCCAGGATCGCCGCCAGGCGCTCGCCCTCCTCGGCCGTCGTCGGCCGTGCCTCGTCCTCCGCCACCGCCCCGGGCGCCCCGAACTCCGTGCCCGCGCCCCCGGGCAGCCGTTCGACGACCTCGACCCGCGGGTCCTCAGGCAGCGCCAGGCCCGCGCGGGCCACGACGGGGGCATAGCGCGGGGCGTAGTCGAGAAGCGTGTCGATCGCCGCCAGCTCGCCCTTGCCGCGCCGGCACCAGCCCGGCCAGTCGAGCGCCGTCGCGAACACATGTTTCTGACCGATCTCGAGCGCGACGCGGATCGCGTTCGCCGCCGTCGGTTCTGACATCTGGTCGCCTCCTTGTCGCCGCGACCGCCACGCTTGCGCGGCCAGCGGCCATGAGCATCGGATGAGACTTGCATGCCGGCGCCCGCCGCGGCCGCCATCACCGATATAATATACGCATGCGCGCCCCGGTCGACGGGGCGCCCGGTTTGTGACACGCAAGCGCCCCGCCCCGCAGTGCGGGCGCAGCCGAGGAGAAGGAGATCCCATCCATGAACACGCGACGATGGTCGGCCGGGCGCCGCGCCCTGGCCCTGAGCCTGGCCCTGGGCCTTACGGGCAGCCTGGCCGCCTGCGGCGGTGGTGCCGCGCCGGCCGACGACGCGGCGGACGACGGCGGCGCCCCGGCCGCGGTGGAGACGCCGAGCGACGCCGCCGCCGACGGCACCGCGCCGGAAGGCGTCGCCACCGCAGCCGCGCCGTCCTCGGCCGACGACGTCATCCCGGCCGTGCCCCCGACGGTCGATGCGCCCGCCGCCCAACCCACCGTGCAGGGCAAGCGCCGGACCGTCACGCTCGACGAAGCCTTGGCGGCCATCCCGTTCCAGCTGCTCGAGCCGGCCACGCTGCCCGAGGGCGCCTACCCGCCGAGCTCGGTGCACCTCGTCGAGGCCAACGAGGGCCAGGCGACCGACGCGCTGCCGGCCGTGCGCATCATCTACGACATCGAGGGCGGCGGCACCCTCGTGCTGCTCCAGTCGCCGGCGCGCGGCATCGCGATCGAGGGCGCGGAGGAGCGCGAGGTCGGGGGTCACACCGTCTACAAGACGGAGGCCAACGACCAGATCATCCTCACCTGGGAGCAGGACGGCGTCAACCTCGAGCTGCGCGGCAAGGACGTGGCGCTGCCCGACCTCGACGCCGTCATCGCCACCATGGGTCCGCTCGGCGAAGGACCCACCAGCAAGGCCATGCGCGGCGGCTGACGTCGGATCGTCGGCGCGGGGCGGGAGTCGGCTCCCGCCCCGCGCGGCGCCACCGTCCCCATCCCATCCCGCGGCCCCGTCCCGACCCGGGTGCCCGCGCCCCGCCCGACCCCTTCCCGCTCGTCACGGGCCCGGCGGCGGTATAATGACCGCCAACCGGACACCCATGCCCATGCGATCCACCGTGCTGGTCGTCGACGACGACCCTGCCATTCGGGAGTTGTTGCGGGAGTACCTCGCCGACGACCCCTTGACCATCGTCGAGGCCGAGACCGGCGACGAAGCCGTGGCGGCGTTCGCCCGCGCGCGCCCCGACATCGTGCTCCTCGACATGTGGCTGCCGGACGCCGACGGGCTCGAGATCCTGGCCCGGCTGCGCGCCCAGAGCGACGTCCCGGTGGTGGTCATCACCGCCGACTCGAGCTCGTCGCGCACCATCCGGGCCGTCCAGGCCGGCGCGTACGACTACCTGGTCAAGCCCATCGAGCCCGAGGCCGTCCGCCACATCGTCCAGCGCGCCCTCGAGCACCGCCGCCTGGCGCAAGAGACCGGCGACCTGCCCGCCGGGCTCACCGGCGCCGGGCCGGGCGAGCCCATCGTCGGCACCAGCCCCGGCATGCAGGCCGTCTACAAGCGGATCGGCCGGGTGGCCGACAGCGACGCCGTGGTGCTCATCACCGGCGAGACCGGCACCGGCAAGGAGCTCGTCGCCGAGACGCTGCACCAGAGCTCGCGCCGCCGGCGAGGCCCGCTCGTGCGCGTCAACTGCGCGGCGCTGCCGGAGTCGCTGCTCGAAAGCGAGCTGTTCGGGCACGAGAAGGGCGCGTTCACCGGCGCCATCGAGCGCCGCAAGGGCCGCTTCGAGATCGCCGACGGCGGCACCATCTTCCTCGACGAGATCGGCGAGCTCAGCCCGAGCACGCAGAAGAAGCTGTTGCGCGTGTTGCAGTTCGGCAAGTTCGAGCGCGTGGGCGGCAACGCGACGATCGCCACCGACGCCCGCGTGGTGGCCGCCACCAACCGCGATCTCGAGGAGGAGGTCCGCGCCGGGCGCTTCCGCGAGGACCTCTACTACCGCCTCAACGTCATCCGCATCGAGCTGCCGCCGCTCCGCGAGCGCCGCTCCGACATCCCGGCGCTCGTCGCCCACTTCCTCGACCGTTTCCGTTCGGCTCCGGGCGCGCCGCCGACCAAGATCAGCGCCGAGGCCGTGCAGCGGCTCCTGGCCGCCGACTGGCCCGGCAACGTCCGGCAGCTCGAGAACGCCATCCAGCGTGCGGTCGTGCTGTCGGGCGGCCGCGTGATCACGCCGGACCTGCTGGACCTCGACCACGCCGCACCCGTCTCCGCCACGCCGGCCGGCGGGCTCGACGTCCCGGCGCTGGTGCGCGACGGCGTCCCCCTCAAGACCGTGCTGGCGGACGTCGAGCGCAGCATGATCGAGGAAGCCTTGCGCCAGTCGGGCGGCAACCGCAGCGAGGCGGCGCGCACGCTGCACATCTACCGACGCCTCTTGTACGAGAAGATGGAGGCGTACGGAATCACGGGAGGTGAAGACGGATGAGCATGCACATGGGCATGGGCCAGGGCCAGCGGATGGACATGCGGCCGTCGCCCAGCCTGATCCAGTTCACCGAGATCCTCCAGCTCTCCGGCGTCGAGCTGCAGAACGTCATCGAGCAGGCCGTGGCCGACAACCCGGCGCTCGAGCTCGCCGAGGTCGACCTGTGCCCTGTGTGCGGCGCCGCGCTGATGGCCGACGGCTGGTGCCTCCAGTGCCGGCAGCGTGAGCGCATGGATGGCGCCTGCCCGGTGTGCGGCAACCGATTGACCGACGGCATTTGCCTGCGTTGCCGTCGCGGCGACGAGCTCGTCGAGGACGCCGCGCGCGCCCTGGTCGAGCCCGAGGACGAGCGCGACCAGTTCGACTTCCTGCTGAGCATCGCCGACCAGCGCGGCCTCCACGAGCACCTGCTCGAAGAGCTGCGAATGGTGCTCGACGCCGCCGACATGCCCATCGCCGAGTACCTCGTCGGTGAGCTCGACGAGCGTGGGTTCCTGGACGTGTCGCTGGACCTCGTCGCGCACACGCTCGGCGCCGATCCGGCCCGCGTCGAGGCGGTGCTCGCCGCGCTGCAGTCCGTCGGCCCGCTGGGCCTCGGTGCCCGATCGGTCCAGGAGTGCCTGCTGCTCCAGCTCGACCGCTGGGAATCGATCGGCGTCGCCTGCCCGCTGGCCCGCGAGATGATCGACGGCCACCTCGAGGCGCTCGGCCGCGGCCAGTTCGGGCAGCTCGCGCGGCGGTTCGGCGTGACGCACGACGACATCGTCGCGGTGCGCGACTTCATCCGCACGCACCTGCGGCCGTACCCCATCGCGGAAGAGGTCGACGTGGCGCCGTGGGAGCGCCAGAGCGGCCCCGGCTTCATCGCCCCCGACGTGATCGTGCGGCCGGGCAAGGAGCCCGACGCCCTCGACATCGAGGTGGTGGAGTCGCGCCGTTTCCGACTCTCGATCAACCCGCTCTACCGCGAGATCGTCGAGCACCTCGACGCCGGCCGAACGGCCGGCGAGCCGCTGACCGCCAACGACACCGCACACGTCCAGGCGCACGTCAACCGGGCGCGCCAGTTCCTCTCGCACATCCAAGACCGGCGCGAGATCATGCACAAGGTCGCAGCGTACGTGATGGCGCGACAGACGGCGTTCCTGCAGCGCGGCCCGCGCCACCTGGCGCCGCTCACCCGGGCCGAGGTCGCCGAGGCCCTGGGCGTGCACGAGTCCACCGTCAGCCGTGCCACCGCGGGCAAGTACGTGCTGCTGACCAATCGCCAGATCGTGCCGTTCGCGATGTTCTTCAAGGCCGCGCTCTCGGTGCAGGACGTGCTGCGCGAGATCGTCGCCAACGAGGACCACCCCTTGACCGACGCCGAGCTGTCCGACCTGCTCGCGGCGCGCGGGCTGCGCGTGGCGCGCCGGACGGTGGCCAAGTACCGCGAGCAGATGGGCATCCTGCCGTCGTCGCTGCGCTGAGCCGGCGAACCGGGGCCGGGCGGCACCGCGCCCGCGACTGCGCCGACGCCGCGCACGCGCGGGCCTGCCCGGCCGTCGAGCGCCCCGTCTACTCCAGGATCCAGCGGTCGACGTCGCGCGTGTAATCCGCGAGCGCATCGGCGCCGAACCAGAGGTCGAGCTCCGCCGCCGCCGTCTCGGGGCCGTCCGACGCGTGGACGAGGTTGCGGCCGACGGTCAGGCCGTAGTCGGCGCGAATGGTCCCCGGCGCCGCCTCGCCCGGCCGCGTCGCGCCGACCGTGCTCCGCACCACCGCGATGGCGTTCGGGCCTTCGGCAGCCATCACCACCACCGGGCCGGACGTGATGTAGTCGATGAGGCCAGCGAAGAACGGCTTGCCCTCGTGCACGGCGTAGTGCCGATGCGCCAGCTCGCGGCTGACGGCCAAGAGGCGAAGGCCGACGATCTTGAGGCCGCGCTGCTCGAAGCGGCTGACGAGCGCGCCGATCAAGCCGCGCTGAACGGCATCGGGCTTGAGGATGATCAATGTGCGTTCCATGCTTGCGTGCGTTCCTTGTGGTCGGCCGGCGGGTCCACGCGGGGACCATCGCCGGCACGTGTCGGGGACGGATCTTCCCGCCGGTCGTGCGAGGGCACGATTATTCCCGTGCCGCCACCTCCGGTCAACCCTTCACGTCGGCGTGATTTCAGCATGCATGCCCTGCCTTTAAGCCGCAGGCCCCTGTCTTAAGCTTTATTATGTCTTGACAGGCTTGTTACGGCTATGGTAACATGCTTTCGATTCGAGCCATCATCACTGAGCCTCCACCCCGTACCGCAGCAGATGCGGACCCCACCACGGTCAATGGTCGAGGCGTGCTCATCGGAACTCAGGAGGTCAGATGATCAGGAAGCTTTGCGGCCGCGGCGCCCTGACCGGCTTGGCGGCGCTGACGATGTGGGCGGCGGGCGTATCGCCGGTGTTCCCGGAGACCGTGTTGGCCACCACGCTCAAGCAGGGGGGCACCACCGTGACGGTGTCGCCGCCCCAGGTGAGCTTGACGTGCCCGGCCACCCAGAAGGTCGACATCCTCATCGGCGATGTCGAGCAGCTCTTCGGCGTGGACCTCAAGGTCAGCTTCGACCCGAACGTGGTCGAGGTCGTCGACGCCGATGCGAACGCGCCGGGCGTGACGATCCAGCCGGGCAACCTGCCGGACGTCAGCGGCGGGCAGGGCCTGGTGCAGGAGAACACCGTCGACGTCGCGACGGGCACGGTCAACTACGCCGCGATCCGGCTCGCTCCGGCCCAGCCCCAGGACGGCAGCGGCGTCATCGCCAGCATCACGTTCAAGGCGATCGGCTCGGGCAGCACGGTGATCAAGCTGGCCGCCGTGGCCCTGGCCGATGCGACCGCGCTGCCGATCTCGGCAACGTTGTCGGACGGCGAGATCGAGGTGACGTGCGACGGCCAGCCCGGCGCGACGCGCACGCCGACCGCCACGGCCACACGTCCCTCGGGCAGCCCGACGGCCACCGCGACGGCGACCAGGCCGTCCGGCGGCAAGGTGACCCCGCCGCCCCCCGGCAAGGGCGGCTACCCCGGCAAGGGCGGGTACCCGGGCAAGGATGGCAGCTGCACGCACGTGATCAAGCCCGGCGAGACGCTCTACTCCATCGCCCGCCTCTACGGCACGACGGCGTCGGCGATCGCGGCGGCCAACGGCATCCAGTACCTCGACTACATCTACGCCGGTCAGAGCCTGGTGATCCCCGGCTGCACCGGGCCGGGCTCGGGCGGCGTGCCGCCGTGGACCCCCGGCGGATGCCTTGACTACGTCGTCAAGCCGGGCGACACGCTGTACTCGATCGCGCTGGCGTACGGCGACACCGTCGCCGGCCTCCAGTACCGCAACGGCATCGTCAACCCCAACCTGGTGTGGGCGGGGCAGACCGTGACGGTGTGCGGCGCCGGTGGCGGCAAGCCCGGCTCCGGCGGCATCCCGTCGGGCAAGTGCCGCTACACCCACGTGGTCAAGCCGGGCGAAACGCTGTACGGCATCTCGCTGATGTACGGCTCGACGGTCTATCTCGTCAGCGCCGCGAACGGGCTGGCCAACGCCAACCTGATCTACGCCGGCCAGGTGCTGTGCATCCCGTGATCCGCGGCAGGCGGATCGGCGCCTGGCTTCCCTAGGGGCCGGGCACACGACATCCTCCGGCGTGGCAGACGCCGCAAGACGAAGGGGCTGCGTTCACCGCAGCCCCTTCGCCGTTGCGACGGCAAGATCCGCTCACCCTTCCGCCCGCCGCAAGTCCGGATCAGGCCGGCAGCCCGTCGGCCACCGCACGCAGGCGCTCCCGGTAGGCCGCGAACGCCGCGGTGCCGCCCGGCGTGATGCGGCAGGCGGTGTGGGCCTTCTTGCCGACGAACGACTTCTCGATGGCGATGTAGCCGGCGGCCTCGAGCTTGGCCAGATGCGACGACAGGTTGCCCTTGGTCAGCGCCGTCTCGCGGAGCAGGTACAAGAAGTCGGCGGACGCGACCCCGTAGAGGATCGCCATGATCATCAGCCGCGGCGGCGCGTGGATCAACGGGTCGAGCTCGGCCGCGTCGGCGACGGAGGGGCTCACTCCGGCGCTCCGTCCGGCGTCGGCGCGGTGCGCAGGTAGCGGCGCAGCGCGACGGTGCCCGTCCCGAGGAGCAGGCATCCCACCGCCCCGAAGAGACCGGCCATGGCGAGCTCGATCGGCGCCAGCCATCGGCCGGCGACGAGCCCCACGACGAGTGCCGCCACGGCCAACGCCGCGAAGCGAACCAGCCCGAAGCGGAGCCAGACCTGCATGAGCAGACCGGCCAGGGCGGCGCCGGCAAGCGCCGGGGTCCATGGCTCGATCCCCGGCGATCGCACGATGGCAAACGCCAGCCCGGCGGCCACGAGCGCGGCGGCCGCGCTCGCCATGCGCTGATGGCGCGCATCGGGTTGTCGGTACGCCACCCGGCCCGTGCGGGGGTAGGTGATGCCTTGCTTCAGCCGCCCGATCGCCCAACGGGCGGCGAAGTAACCACCGATCGTGACGATCGGCAGGCCGATGGCGCTGAGGCCACGCCAGGGAGACTCGGGCGGCAGCCGGGCTTCGGTCCAGAACAGCAGCGCCAAGACGACGAAGTTGATCCCGACGGCCAGCTCGGCCAGCCCGTCTTCGAACCAGTAGCGCTCGGTGCGTCGCCGTATCGCGTCGATGTCGGTGGGCGAGGGCATGACGGCGGCGGGATCCATGGCTCAAGCTCCTTGGTTGTCGATGCGGATCGGTTTGTGATGCAAACCGATTTGCCAGCAGCATACCATGGAAGGATGCCCCGTGTCAACACCGTGTCGGCCGCGAGGGGCGCGACGACGTCCTGGCCGGCGCCGCGGCCATCGCGATGGCGGACCGCCAAGCCGCGCCCGCTTCTCCCGCGGGCACACTGCACTAGAATTGCCGGCATGTGCTTCCGACTCCAACCGCGGCCTGGCACCGACCCTCTCGCCGCACGGCCCAACCCGTGATCCGCCTCGACGCCTTCCTGGCCGCCAATCCCGACGCGCGGGTGCACGGCCCCGTCTTCGCCGAGCGCTTCGACCGCTTCAGCTTCGACTCGCGGATCGTGCAGCCCGGAGAGCTGTTCCTTGCCGTGCGGACCGCCAAGGCGGATGGGCACGACCACATCGCGGCCGCCTGTCGCGGCGGGGCCGGCGGCGTGGTCTGCCAGCGGCCGGTCGACCTGTCGGCCTACGGTGCGACCTGCATCGTCGTGCCCGACACCGAGGCCGCCATCCGGCGCCACGCCGGCCACGTGGTCCGCCAGGCCGGCATCCCGGTGGTCGCCATCACCGGGAGCGTCGGCAAGACCACCACCAAGGAGATGGTCGCGCACGTGCTCGCGGCCCGCTTCAGGGTCTTTCGCAACCCCGCCAACTTCAGCGGCCGGTTCGGCCTGCCGATCGCGCTCGGCGAGCTCGAGCCCCAGCACACGCTGGCGGTCCTCGAGATGGCGGTCGACCAGTTCGGCGAGATGGCCATGATGACCGACATGGCGCCGCCGGTCGTCGGTGCGGTCACGCTGGTCGCCCCGGCGCACCTGGCGGCATTCGGCGACCTCGACGGCGTGGCGCGCGAGAAGGGCATGCTCGTCGCGTGCCTGCCCCGACACGGGCTGGCGGTGCTCAACGGCGACGACCCGCGCGTGGCTGCGATGGCGCGCCGGACGGCGGCGCCGGTGGCGTTGTGCCATGTCGAGGGGACGGACGGCGATCCAGGGCCGCCGGGTGCGGCCGAGGCGCACGAAGGCCGTGGTCATGCGTCATCCGCGGCGAACGCGTTCCGGGCCTCCGGCATTCGCGTCGGCCTGGATGGGACGGCCTTCACGATCGAGACGCCCCGCGGCGCGCGCGCCGACGTGGCCATGCCGTGGCTCGGGCGCCACTTCGTCGGTTCGGCGCTGATCGCGGCGGCCGTGGCCGACCATTTCGGTCTGCCGCTCGACACCGTCGTGGCGCGCCTGGCCACCCTGCCCGAGGTTCCGGGCCGCCTGAACCGCATCCCCGGCATCGACGGGTCGCTGATCCTCGACGACTCGTACAACGCCAGCCCGGAAGCCGTGCTTGCCGGGCTCGAGGTCCTGGCGGGCCTGCCGGCGGCTCGGCGCATCGCGGTGCTCGGCGACATGGCCGAGCTCGGCGACGCGTCGGACGAGAGCCACCGCCGCGTCGGCCGCCGGGCCGCCGGCGTGGTCGACCGCCTGGTCACCCGCGGCCCCCAGGCCGCCTTGATCGCGGAAGGCGCCCGGGCCGCCGGCCTGGAGCCTGCGGCGATCGCCGTCACGCTGACGGCCGCGGACGCCATCGCCGCGGCGCAGCCCTGGCTCGGCCCTGGCGTCGTCGCCCTCGTCAAGGGCAGCGCCGTCGCCCGCATGGAGCAGGTCGTCGCCGGGCTCATGGCCGAGCCGGCGGATGTGCCGAGGCGCCTCGTGCGGCAGGACGCCGCCTGGCGCCAGATCGTCGTGTTGCAGCCGGACCGCCCGACGTGGGTCGAGATCGACCTGGGTGCGATCGCCGGCAACGCCCGCGCCCTGGCGCGGATCGCGGCACCGGCGGAGGTGATGGCCGTGCTCAAGGCGGATGCCTACGGCCACGGTGCGGTGCGGGTGGCGCACACCGCGCTGCGCAACGGTGCCAGCGCCTGCGCCGTGGCCTGCCTGTCGGAGGCCCAAACCCTGCGGCATGCCGGGATCGACGCCCCGATCCTCGTGTTGGGCTACACGCCTGCCTGGCAGGCACGCGAGGCGGTGCGGGCCGGCGTGTCGATCACGGTGTTCGACCTCGAGACGGCGCTGGCCCTCGACGAAGCCGCCCGCGCGCTCGACACCACGGTGCACGTCCACGTCAAGGTCGACACCGGGATGCGCCGGCTCGGCCTGGCACCGACGGGCGTCGCGCCGTTCCTGCGGCAGCTCTGCGATCTGCCTGGCCTGGCGGTCGACGGGCTGTTCACCCACACCGCCTGCGCGGACGACCTGTCGCCCGACGGCCACGCCGCCACGGCGGCCCAGCTCGCGGCGCTGCGCCGAGTGTTGGCGGAGGTCGACGCCGCGGGCTTGCGCCCGCCGAAGGTCCACGCGGCCAACAGCGCGCTGATGCTCGGCGCGCCCGAGGCCCGCTACGACCTCGTGCGGCCGGGCATCGCCCTGTACGGCTTGGCGCCCTCGCCAAACGTCGACATCGCGGCCCACGGTCTGCGGCCCGCGCTGGCGTGGAAGACCCAGATCGCGCAGGTCCGCGATCTGGCTGCCGGCGACGCCGTGGGCTACGGGCACACCTGGCGAGCCGAGCGTGCCAGCCGGATCGCGACCATCCCGGTGGGCTACGCCGACGGTTTCCGGCGCGCGCCGCGGACGTGGCAGCACGTGCTGGTGCGGGGTGCCGCGGCGCCGCTCGTCGGCCGCGTGTCGATGGACCAGAGCACCGTCGACGTGACGGACATCCAGTGCGCTCGCCAGGGCGACGAGGTGGTGCTGATCGGCGGGCAGGGCGACCGGCGGATCACGGCCGAGGACGTCGCGGACTGGCTGGGCACGGTCAACTACGAGGTCGTGGCGACGATCCTGGCGCGGGTGCCGCGGGTGAGCTGACGACGCACCGCCGAGCTTGGTGATCACAGCGCAGTCGCTGCGTCCGGCATGGCCCCGTGCGCGGCGGCAGTCCCGGATGGGCGGCGCCGGCGCACGCACCGCCGGGCAAAACAAAAACGAGCCTGATGGCGATGACCTACTCTCCCGCAAGGCTACCCTTGAAGTACCATCGGCGCTGGCAGGCTTGACTACTGGGTTCGAGATGGGACCAGGTATTGCCCTGCCGCTAGAATCACCATCAGACTCGCTCTTGACGAACTGAGTCTGAAGCTATAGCGATGTATTGTGCTCGGGGATGACACCCTAAGAGCTGAACAAGAGCCTTGGAAATTGCGGAAGCGAAAGAAGCCGATCGCGCATTAGTAACGGTCAGCTAAAGGCCTTGCAGCCCTTACACCTCCGTCCTATCAAGGTGGTGGTCTACCACCGCGCTTACCCGGTTATCCCGGAGGGTGATCTCATCTTGGAGTAGGCTTCCCACTTAGATGCTTTCAGCGGTTATCCCTTCCCGACTTGGCTACCCGGCGATGCCGCTGGCGCGACAACCGGCCCACCAGAGGTCAGTCCATCCCGGTCCTCTCGTACTAGGGACAGATCTCCTCAAATCACCTACGCCCACAGCGGATAGAGACCGAACTGTCTCACGACGTTCTGAACCCAGCTCGCGTGCCCCTTTAATTGGCGAACAGCCAAACCCTTGGGACCTGCTTCAGCCCCAGGATGGGACGAGCCGACATCGAGGTGCCGAGCCTTGCCGTCGCTGTGGACGCTTGGGCAAGACTAGCCTGTTATCCCCGGGGTAGCTTTTATCCGTTAAGCCACGGCCCTTCCACTCGGTACCGTGGGATCACTAAGCCCTGCTTTCGCAACTGCTCGACATGTCCGTCTCGCAGTAAAGCCACCTTATGCCTTTACACTCGCTGGCCGGTTTCCATTCGGCCTGAGGTGACCTTTGGGCGCCTCCGTTACACTTTCGGAGGCGACCGCCCCAGTCAAACTACCCACCTGCCACTGTCTGGTTGCCGGATCACGGCCAACCGTTAGGGCCTCGACTGCACAAGGGTGGTATTTCAAGGATGGCTCCACCGAACCTGGCGGCCCGGTTTCACAGCCTCCCACCTATCCTACACAAGCACAGCCCAGACGCAATGGCAAGCTATAGTAAAGCTCCACGGGGTCTTTTTGTCCTGCTGCGGGTACTGCGCGTCTTCACGCAGATTTCAATTTCGCCGAGTCCCTCGTTGAGACAGTGCCCAGATCGTTACGCCTTTCGTGCGGGTCGGAACTTACCCGACAAGGAATTTCGCTCTTGCGATCGTCCGAATCCGTTGGACTCCATCGATCGTCAGATGCTCGCCCGCTGACATCATCAGTATGACGCGTCGGAACTTCTCGAAGTCGACACGCTTCCTGGTCTTGAGCGGGTGCTCGGTGAAGAATGGGACGATGTGGTTGAGCAAGTGCTCCACGCTTCGCACGCGGTAGGCCATCCGGTCGCCGTGGCTGGTCCGAACCACGCCGCATCCGAAGTGTGCCTTGAGTGCGTGCAAGACGGTCACATCGCGTTTGTGCTGTACGACGGTGAACTCAGGAAGAACCTGAAAGCCGGTCTTCATGTCCGCATGCGTGTTGATGCCGACATGAAAACAGCCTTCACCGTCCACAAAACCTGTCACCCATTGTGCATCGAGCTTCATCGGCCAGCCCCGAACGTAAAGTCTCTGAGGGTTCCTGGTACAGACCAGGCCTTCCCTGCGGATTGTCCCCTTGTCTGCCGGATTTTTACTGCTCGTGCCATGCACGAACGAGTACCGGACAGCTGTGCGAGGAGTTTCCCGCATATGGTTCGGTTTTACTAAGGCTAGCGTCCCTAACCTTAGGACCGTTATAGTTACGGCCGCCGTTCACCCGGGCTTCGGTTCAGCGCTTCGCACCGAAGCACTAACGCATCCCCTTAACCTTCGGGCACTGGGCAGGCGTCAGCCCCTATACGTCCGCTTTCGCGTTAGCAGAGACCTGTGCTTTTGGTAAGCAGTCGCCTGGGCCGTTTCTCTGCGACCCCCATGCCCTTACGCCAGCAAGTGGCTTCAAGCTCGGGGGCGAGCCTTCTCCCGAAGTTACGGCTCCATTTTGCCGAGTTCCTTAACGAGGGTTCTCTCGATCACCTTGGTCTACTCGACCTGCCCACCGGTGTCGGCTTGCGGTACGGGCGAGTGTGCGTCAACGTTTAGAGGCTTTTCTCGGCCGCATGGGCTCAACCACTTCGCTGCATTACACAGCTAGCTGATCACTCCTCAGTCTCCCCGCCCGGATTTCCCTAGGCAGATCATAGACCTACAAGTTTCGCACCGGGACTACCATTCCCCGGCTGGCCTACCCTTCGGCGTCACCCCATCACTCAGCACCCTCGGTACAGGAATATTAACCTGTTGTCCATCGCCTACGACTTTCGTCCTCGGCTTAGGCCCGACTAACCCGACGTGGATCGACCTTGCGTCGGAAACCTTGGGCATTCGGTGAATGCGGTTCGCACGCATTTTGCGCTACTCATGCCGGCATTCTCACTTCCCCACACTCCACTGCTCCTCACGGTACAGCTTCGTCGCGTGGGGAACGCTCCCCTACCAAAGCAACGCTTGGCGTTGCTTTCCGCAGCTTCGGTGACATGCTTAGCCCCGTTACATTTTCGGCGCAGGGACACTTGACCAGTGAGCTATTACGCACTCTTTAAAGGGTGGCTGCTGCTAAGCCAACCTCCTGGCTGTCTCGGTATACCCACTTCCTTTCCCACTTAGCATGTACTTGGGGACCTTAGCTGGCGGTCTGGGCTGTTTCCCTTTTGACGATGAAACTCATCTCCCACCGTCCAACTCCCGTGACTCGTGTTGCCGGCATTCGGAGTTTGGTTGGGTTTGGTAAGCTTGACGCCCCCTAGCCCATCCAGTGCTCTACCTCCGACAACAACATCACGAGGCTCGCCCTAAAGCGATTTCGGGGAGAACCAGCTATCTCCGGGTTCGTTTGGCATTTCACCCCTTACCACAGCTCATCCGCCAATTTTGCATCATTGGTCGGTGCGGGCCTCCACGGGATGTTACTCCCGCTTCACCCTGGCCATGGTAAGCTCACCCGGTTTCGGGTCTACCCCCTGCCACTCTGGCGCCCTATTCAGACTCGCTTTCGCTCCGCCTCCGGGTGTGACTCCCTTAAGCTTGCGACAGAGGGTAACTCGCCGGCTCATACTCCAAAAGGCACGCGGTCGGGCATTCTCTCAAGGAGCATAGCCCTTCCACAGCTTGTAGACACACGGTTTCAGGTTCTGTTTCACTCCCCTCGCCGGGGTACTTTTCACCTTTCCCTCACGGTACTTGTTCGCTATCGGTCACGGCAGGTATTTAGCCTTGGGAGGTGGTCCCCCCAGATTCCCACAGGATTTCCCGTGCCCCGTGGTACTCACGAACGCGGCCGGAGGCTCAAGTCTTTCGCATACGGGTCTGTCACCCTCTGTGGCGACGCTTTCCAGACGTCTTCTGCTAGACTTGCGCTTTGTAACTCCGCCGGGAAGAAGCAGCTTCCCGTGCCACGCCGTACAACCCCGATGCCGCAACGCCTGCTCGCTTACACAACATCGGTTTGGGCTAATCCCCTTTCGCTCACCACTACTCAGGGAATACTCTCTTTTCCTCCGGGTACTTAGATGTTTCAGTTCCCCGGGTTGCCTCCCTCACGCCTATGTGTTCAGCGTGGGGTGACATGGGTTCACCATGTCGGGTTTCCCCATTCGGGCATCCTCGGATCAACGCTTGCTGACAGCTCCCCGAGGCTTATCGCAGCCAACTACGCCCTTCATCGGCCTGCCGTGCCAAGGCATCCCCCGTGTGCCCTTTGTAACTTCTTCGTGCTCTTCCGCAGAGATCCTCGGCTCTTGTTCAGCTGTTAAGGTGCCATCTGTACCGGGCCCGAAAGCCCGACACCCGTTTCAGCGGCTTCAGCGCTGACCTCGGCTGCGCAGCTCACGCTGCGCGGTCGAGGTCAAGCCCTCAAGCCGGCTCCCGTCCGCGCGGGAACACAATAGATAGCACAGGTTGTTTAAGGTGCCAAATCAGCGCGGCGCAGTGGAGCTGAGGGGGTTCGAACCCCTGACCTCCTCATTGCAAATGAGGCGCTCTCCCAGGCTGAGCTACAGCCCCGCGACGACGCCAGCGAGCTCGAGTCGCCGTACGGCGCCCTTGGCATCAGCAGAGAGAGTGAAAGCGGTGGGGATGATGGTGAGATCAGGAGTGGCGCGCCCGAGGGCACGCGTGCTCCCTAGAAAGGAGGTGATCCAGCCGCACCTTCCGGTACAGCTACCTTGTTACGACTTCGTCCCAGTCGCCAGCCCCACTCTAGGCAGCCGGGATGC
>QEVT01000389.1 GCA_003576755.1 bacterium
GTGGCCGGGGCGCCGTCGCGACGGCCGCCTGCCTCGCCGGGCTCGCGATCGGGGGCATCGCCGGGCTGGCGCCCGGCGGCCGCCTCGACCGCCCGCGTGACGGCAGCGCCGGCGGCCAGCCCAGACCCGCCGGCGACGCCCCGTGCGTCGTCGAGGCGGCGCACGACATCGCGCCCCGCGAGATCCGCTACAAGGGCACGGCGACGGTGACGATGGGGCTCGGCATCACGTGCGACCCCGCCCGCCGCCCGCTCCACGTCGTGCTCGTCGTCGACGCCTCGCGCGACATGAGCAGCGAGCAGCTCGACGCGCTCAAGCTGGCGCTCGCCGACGCCGTCCGCGCGCTCGACCTCGCGCGACGGCCGTGGGTCAAGGTGGCGGTGATCCCCGTCACCGGCGCCCCGCGCGTCGACGCCCGCAAGTACCTGGTGTCGGACCCCGCCACCGTCCTGCAGGACGTCAACAACGTCCAGACCGACGGCAGCATCTGCACCTACAGCCCCGACGAGATCTGCGGCCCGGCGCTCGGACTGCGCGAAGGTCTCGGCATCCTGGCCGCCGCGCGGGTCCCCGGCACCCCCGACGCCCAGGCGCGCCAGGTCATCGTCATGGCCAGCGGCGCCGACCATCAGTCGACGTGCCAGAGCATCCGCGCGCAGGCCGCCGAGGTCCAGCGCGCCGGGGTGCTCGTCGTCAACGCCTGCGCCGGCGACGTCAACGCCTGCACCCGCGGGTGCCTCGCCGGCGTCGCCAGCCAGCCCCGATTCCACCTGCGCTCCGACCGCTGGGCGTTCCTCGACCGGGCGCTCGTGCAGCTCGCCGACGCTGTCGGGATCTTCAACGCCATCGAGCGCGTGACCGTGGTCGACGAGCTGGCCGACGACCTCTTGTTCATCGGCAGCGCCGACCCGGGGCTGCACGTCGAGGGCAATCGGCTGACCTGGACCTTCGATCCCCCCGCCATGGGGGTCGCGAGCTGGGCGGTGACCACGACGTACGGCGTCCAGGCCGTGGACTGCGGCCACTGGGTCCATGCCAGCCGGGCGGTCACCGCCACCGTGCGCTTCGCGGCCCTGCCGTGGGGCGGCGGCGAGCAGCAGATCGGACTGCCGAACCCGGTGATCCACATCCCGTGCCCGTCGGCGACCCCGACGGGCACGCCGACCGGCACCGCCACGCCGACGCCCGATCCGTCGACGCCGTCAGCGTCGGCCACGCCGTCGCCGACCGCGTCCCCGACGCCGACGCCGACGCCCACGCCGACACCGACGCCGACGGCCGTGGTGAACCGCGTCTACCTGCCCCGCCTCGCGCGGCTGGCGTGCGCCGTGCCGCCCGGCGCCGCGCCGGCGGCGGTGGTCCTGGCCTTCGACGTGTCCGGCAGCATGGAACGGCCCGCCGGGGGCGGGTTCGGCGACCGCAACCGCCTGGCCGCGGCCGTCGACCTCGCCCGGCACGGCGTGCTCGGCACCGCGCTGCGGCCGGCGGTCGATCGGGTGGCGGTGCTGTCGTTCGGCCGCGACCCGGCCGTCGTGTCCGAGCTCGGCCCGTGCTGCGACGCGGCCGCCGACGGGCTCGCGCGCCTCGGCCAGTCGAGCTGGTCCTTCCCGTGGGCGGCCGTCGACGCCGGGTCCGCGCTGCTGGCCGCCGGCCGCCACCGCCCCGACGAGCGCCGGGCGATCGTGCTCTTCACCGACCTCGGCGCGGCCGATCTCGGCGCCTCCGACGCGGCCCGCCTCGCCGCGAGCGCCGCCGCCGCCCGCGCCGACGGCGTCGTGCTGTACGCGGTCGGGCTCGGCGACAGTGCCGACGCCGCGTTTCTGCGTCAGGTGACCGACAGCCCCGATCGCGTGTTCCTGCCGCAGCGCTGGCCCGTCCCCGACCCGGTGACGGCCTTCGGCCACGCGTTCCGCTGCGGCGGGTGAGCGCCCGGCACGCGGCGGGGCGCGGCTTGCGCCCAATCCCGGCGCACCCGTATGATATGCCGTCGGCGTGGCCGGGAAGCCTCTAACCTTCCCCGCCGCCGCGGCGTTACCCCTCATGAGCCATCCCGAACCGAGCGAACTGCGGCCCGAGACGACGGCGGAGCACCGCCTGGTGGATGCGGCGCGGGCCGGCGACGCCCAGGCGCTCGGCCGGCTCTATCAACTGTATGTCGACCGGGTGTACAGCTACGTCATCTTCCGGATCCGCGACCGGTCGGTGGCCGAAGACCTGACCCAGGACGTGTTCATGCAGATGATCCGCGGGCTCGACGCGTTCGACTGGCGCGGCTCGCTCGCGCCGTGGCTGCTGCGCATCGCGCGCAACACCGTGGTCGACCACTGGCGCCGCAGCGGGCGGCGCCCCGAACGGACCCTGACCGCCGCGGAGGTCGGCGACGAGGACGACGACGACAACCGGCTCGACCGGCTGGTGGCGGAGGAAGATCCCGGCCTGGATCGGGCCGAGCGGCTGCTCGACCGTACCCGGCTGGCCCGGGCGGCGGCGCACCTGACGGAGCTGCAGCAGCACGTCGTGGCGCTGCGGTTCGCGGCGGGGCTCTCGATCCGCGAGACCGCCGAGGCGATGGGACGCAGCGAGGGGGCGATCAAGAACCTGCAGCACCACGCGCTGCGTGGGCTCCGGCAGCAGCTCGACCCGTCGGGCATGGGCGATGCCGAGGCGCCCGAGTAGGGCCGCGGCGGGCACCGAGGCGGTGGTGATCGAACCAGACATGGCAAGGATGCACGAGATCGACGAGGCCGAGCGGCTGCAACGCGCGCTGGACCGGGTCGCGGCGGGCGAGCCCCCCGCGGCGGTGCTGCGCGACCTCGGCGCGCCGGCCGGCGACGACCTCGCGGCGCTGACCGCGCTGGCCGCGCGGATGAGCGCGGTGCTGCCC
>QEVT01000390.1 GCA_003576755.1 bacterium
GCGTCGGCCGGCCCGACGGGTCCGTCCGCGAGCCGCTCGCCGGCGGCCAGGGCAATCCGCGGGTCGCGGGCGACGCGGTTGAACCAGGCCCCCGGGAAGCGCGCGTTCGGCGCCCGCGCGTCGGCGCCCGCGGCACGGAAGCCCGAGACGTACACCAGCGGCGCGGCGCCCCCTCGCCGCCCGAGGGCTCCGGCCAGGGCCCGCGGCTCGTCGCCGGCCGGGTCGACCGACACGTCGCCGTGCAGCGCCCAGCCGTCGACCGCGCCCATGCCATCGGGCCATCCGTACGCCGTTCGGCCGGCCCGATGCACCCGCCGAACGTAGTCGATCGCGGCGGCGCGTCCGCCCGCACCGCCCACCAGGGCCCCACCGACGAGGCGCGGGGCAGTCCCGATGTCGGGCGCCGGCCAGGCGGCGCGCATACGCGCGAGCAGATAGGCGCCGCCGCCGGCGTGCATCCGCGGCTCGCCCGAGGCCGCGACCGGCGCGTTCATCCCCGGCAGCGCCTCGAACACGGCCACCCGGTCGCCATACCGCGCAACCACGTCCGCCGCATGCCGGACCCACGCATCGATCCAGTCCCGCGCCTCGTCGGCGCGTGCCGCCCGCAGCCCGCCCGTCAAGGCGTCGACCCACGGCGTCGGCGCGAGCCCTTCCGACAGCACGCCGTACGGCCGCCGGCCGGCGGCGACGACGTCCGCGACGAGCGCGTCGTAGGCGGCCTGCCATCCGTGCTGGTAGGGCGAGACCCACGGGCCGAGGTCGAAGACGATCCGGACGGCCGTGGTGGCGGGGTCGGAGGCGCTCGGCGCCGGGCTCGCGGAAGGGCGGGACGACGGTGTCGCTGGCATGGGCGCTTCGCTTTCTGCGGCCGACGGCCGACGTGGCGATGGCGGGCCGGGTCGCGGACCGGTGGTCCGGTCCGCGCGACTCCCGTCGCCGCGGTCGCTCCGTCGTGGCCGTGAACCGGGAGCCCTCTTGCCCCGACGGCGGGGGGGGCGCCACCGGGGGTGGCCGGATTGTATCGTGGGTTCGTCGGCGGGCGCAAGCGACCGGCCCGCGGCGATCGGCTACGCCGAGGTCGCCTCGCGCAGCAGCCCCGCGACGTCCAGTCGATCCGAGACCATCGCGAGGGTGCCGTCGGCCGCGCGCGGCCACTGGTCCTCGGGCCGGTCCCAGCACAGCTCCACGCCGTTGCCGTCGGGATCGCGCAGGTAGAGCGCCTCGCTGACGCCGTGATCGCTGGCCCCGTCGAGCCGGATCCCGGCGGCCATCACCCGCCGCAGGGCATCCGCGAGCGCCGCCCGCGAGGGGTACAGGATGGCGACGTGGTAGAGGCCGGTGGTGCCCGGCGCCGGCGGCGGGCCCCCGCGGCTCTCCCAGGTGTTCAGCCCGATGTGGTGGTGGTAGCCGCCCGCCGACACGAACGCCGCGCTCGGCCCGTAGCGCTGTGTCACCGCGAAGCCGAGCACCCCGCAATAGAAGCCCAGCGCCCGCTCGAGGTCGGCCACCTTGAGGTGGACGTGCCCGATCCGGACGCGCGGGTCGATCGGACGCGGATCCGCGGTGGAGGGCGGTGCGGGCTGTCCGGGTCCGGCCTGCTCAGTCATGTCGGTCTCCTTGGGGTTGACGCTCCGGTGGTCGGGCCGTCATGGCCCTTCGAACGCACCGATGCTCGGCGGATCGGCGTAGCACCGCCCGTCGGCGTCGCCGCGCACGCCGGCCACGGCGACGCCGGCCGCGCGCGCGGGGCTCCCGGGTGCCGGCCGGAAGGCCGCGTCGAGCCGCGGATCGCGCCCGACGATACCGCCGACCTCCGGCACCGGCAAGCTCGGCTGGCTGCGGGCCGGGGCGTCGGACGCGTACCACAGGTTGTGGGCGAACGTGAAGGTCTCGGGCGCCGTGCCCCCGCCGACGTTGACGAACGTCGACAGCCGCGCGCGTTGGAACGAGACGACGTTGTTGACGAAGCGACCGCCGCTCGCGGGCGCAAACGTGAAGCCATCGCGCGACGTCGTCTCCTGGAGGATGCGGGCGACCCAGCGCCCGGGGTCGACGAGCGTGTTGTGGGCCACCAGGCAGCCCACGCAGCCCACGTACGCCACGGGCGCGTCGCCGCCGACGATGACGTTGGCCACCACCCGGATGTCGCGCGCCTCGGCGTTGACCGCGGCGGCGTCGAGCGGCGGCCGGAAGTACGCGAAGCCCGTCGACCCGCCCATGTTGACCGCCCGGCCGCCGGCGTCGCGCATCACGTTGGCCCAGACCTCGACGTCGGCGCTGCCGCCCTTGGCCTGCACGGCGTTGCCGGACATGGCCTCGAACCGGCTGCGTGCGATCCGGATCCGGTGGCCGCCGACGATGTCGATGCCGCTGCCCGAGCCGCCGCCGCCGCAGGCGCGGAAGGCGCTGTCGCGCACCTCGACGTCGGCCACGCCGGACAGCTTGAGGCAGTCCTGGTTGCCGCTGCCGCCGACCTCGGCGACCTCGATGCCCCGGAAGACCAGGTGGTATGCCTCCACCGGGCCCGTGGTCACGCCGCCGTCGTCGGCGTTGATGCCGTTGGCGGTCGTCCGGCGGACCTCGAGGTCGTGGACGACGACGTAGGCCGAGCGCACGAGGTGGAGCGCCTCGCCGCCGCCCTCGATCACCGGCCGCACGTCGCCCGGGACGCCGCCGATCCAGATCGGGGCGTCGGCCGTGCCGCGCAGGTTCTCGACGAACGCGCCGCCCGCGTAGACGCCGGGCCGCAGCCGGATCGCGGTGCCCGGGCCGGCCGCGCGCGCCGCGCGCCCGATCGTCGCGAACGGGCGGGCCGGCGACCCGTCGCCGCTCCGGTCGTCGCCGCGGGGCGCGAC
>QEVT01000391.1 GCA_003576755.1 bacterium
GTCGCGGGCCAGGCCGGCTACGCCGTGCCGGCGCCCTTCCGGGCCCTCGGGCGCGCCCGTCAGGCGGCGGCGGGGCCGGCGGCGGCGGTCCCGAGGCTTGGCCACGACGTCGCGCGCCCACCGGCGCCCACGCGGCGCCGGCCGGTGTATCATTGAGCCATCGCCCGCCGCCGGCGGCACCGTTCCGCCCGCCATCCCGAGGACCCGACGCATGCCTTCACCCCGCCCCAAGCCGACGCCCGGCGATCCCGCCCGCACCACCGACCTGCTCCAGCGCGCCCGCCTGGCCGTCCGGCTGCTCCGCGACCCGCGGGTCCCGGCGCTCGTCAAGCTGATCCCGCTCCTGGCCGTGGTCTACGTGCTCTCGCCCATCGACCTCTTGCCCGACACCATCCCGGTCCTCACGCAGCTCGACGACGTGGCGGTGCTGCTCCTGGCGCTCCGGATGTTCCTCGACCTTGCCCCGGCGGAGGTGCGGTCCGAGATCGCCGGCGCGGCCGGCGGGGCGCCGGCCGAGCCCATCACGACGACGTATCGGGTCAAGGACGAAGACGTCCCGCCGCCTTCCGGGTGACCTCGGCCGCCGCCGGGCAGGCTCCGGTGCGTGTGCTATACTCTGGCCGTGGTCCGACCGTTCACCCCGCGAGACGCCCTCCGTCTCCGCCGCCAGCAACAGACCGGAACGTGCCTCGAGCTGGAATCCACCGTGCTGCTGGGCGGCTCGCCGCTGGCGTGGGCGATGCGGTCGTGCTGGCCGGTCGGCGACCGCCCGCTGCGGACCTATGTGGCCCGCTTCCTCGACGGCCACGCGCCCGACGGCTTCGCCCAGGCGCGCACGCGGCGGCGCGGCGCCGACGCCGACCTCGTGTTCGTCGCCCCCGCGCTCGACGAGACCCCGCGCGCGGCGCTGGGCTGGCACCGGCTGCTCACCGAGGTGTGCCAGGACCTCGGGGCACGCGGCGTCCAGCGCCTGCACGTCGCCGTCCCGGACGAGGACCAGCTCCTGCTCCAGGTGGCGCGCCAGCTCGGGTTCGCGGTGGCGGCCGGCGACGCCGTCCTGCGCCGGCCGGCGGGCCAGCTGCCGGCGGCCATCCCCGACACGACCACGCGCCCCGAGGCCGACGCGGACCGCCACGCGATCGAGTCGTGGCTCTTCCGCGGCTGGCCCGAGCCGGTCCGGCTGGCGCGCGAGACGGCGGACGGGGCGTGGGACGACTATCCCGTCGGCGGGCACGCCGGGGACGCCCGCCTCCGCCGGGTCTGGCTCGACGCGCGCGGCGCGCCGCGCGCCGCCTGGCGGCTCTACACGGGCCCGGGCGGGAGCTGGCTCCGGCTCGCCGTCGCCGCCGACGCCGACGCCGGGCCGGCGGTGCGCCAGGCGCTCGCCGAGGCCCGCTCGGTGTGCGGCGACACCCTGCCGATCCATGCCGCGGCGCGCGGCTACGAGCCCGCCCTGCACCTCGCGCTGCGCGAGCACGGCTTCACGCCGGTCGCACGGCGCTTTCGGCTGGTCAAGACCATGACCGCGCTGGTGCGCGAGCCGGTGTGGCGCCTCGCCGGCCTGCGCGAAGCCGCGGGCGACGCCGCCCCGCTGCCGTCCGTCGAGCTCGCCGCTTGCGCCCCGGCGCCCGCATCGTCCAGGAGACCGTCTTGAGCAATCCATCTGCGGCCCGGCCGCCCGCGACCCCGGGTGCCGTGCCCGCCGCGCCGCCGTCGAACGTCGACGAGGTGGCGCTGCTGATCGAGGTGCTGCCCGCGCGGCTGCAGGCCGCCATCCAGGGGCTCGATCGGTCCGACACCCTGGTCGAGATCGTGATGGACCTCGGCCGGCACCCCGAGGCGCGCATGTTCGGCGCCAGCCGGGCGTTCGAGGACATCGAGGTCGAGCTGGCCGACATCGAGCACGTGCTGGCCCGCATCGGCGACTTCGGCGACGACAACCGGGCGGGCGTCGCCCGGACGCTGCACCGGATCTCGTGCATCCGCAACCGCAAGGGCCGCATCATCGGCCTGACGCTGCGCGTCGGGCGGGCGGTGTACGGCACCGTCGAGATGATCCGCGACATCGTGCTGTCGGGCCAGAGCGTGCTCCTGCTCGGCCGGCCGGGCGTGGGCAAGACGACGATGCTGCGCGAGACCGCGCGCGTCCTGGCCGACAGCAAGCGCGTGGTCATCGTCGACACGTCGAACGAGATCGCCGGCGACGGCGACATCCCGCACCCGGCCATCGGGCGCGCGCGGCGGATGCAGGTGCGCACGCCGGCGCTCCAGCACGAGGTGATGATCGAGGCCGTCGAGAACCACAACCCGCAGGTCGTCGTCATCGACGAGATCGGGCGCGAGACCGAGGCCGAGGCGGCGCGGACCATCGCCGAGCGCGGCGTCCAGCTCATCGGCACGGCGCACGGCAACACGCTCAGCAACCTCCTGATGAACCCGACGCTGTCGGACCTCATCGGCGGCATCGAGAGCGTGACGCTGTCGGACGAGGAGGCGCGCCGGCGCGGCACCCAGAAGAGCGTGCTCGAGCGCCGCGCCCCGCCGACGTTCGACGTGCTGGTCGAGATCCAGGACTGGTACCGCGTGGCGGTGCACCACGACATCGCCGCCGCCGTCGACACCATGCTGCGCGGGCGCGAGCTGCGCCCCGAGCTGCGCTACGTCGACGACGACGGCAACCCGGTGGTCGAGGCCGGCGACACGCCGCCCGGCGCCGGCGAGTCGGAGTTCGCGCGCGAGCCCGACGGGGGCGGCCGCGGCGGCCGCGAGCGCGACCGCCGCGGCGACCGCCGGCGGGCCGAGCCGGCGCCCGGCGGGCACGCGGCCGCCCCGGACGGCGCAGCCACGGCCGGCGAGC
>QEVT01000392.1 GCA_003576755.1 bacterium
CCGGTGCGCCCTCGACCACCACGAACACGAGCAGGCCGCCGAGCACGGCCGCCAGCGCCACGCCCCACAGCCGCTGGCCCGCCAGCGGCTCGCTCAGGCTCAGGTCGCGGGCGCCGAGCAGCATGACGACGAACAGGAACAGCACCATGATGGCGCCCGCGTAGACGATGAGCTGTACGGCGGCGATGAACGGCGCCTGGAGCCAGAGGTAGAGCACGGTGGTGCCGACGAAGTTGACGATCATGAGCAGCACGCCGTGCACCACGTTGCGCGCCGCCACCATGCCCACCGCCGCGACGACCATCACGGCCGCCACCGCGTAGAAGCCCAGTGCTTCGGGCGTCACGCGCCGGCCTCGCGCGAGACGTCGAGGGACGGCGAGAAGTAGTCCATGCCGCCCATCCGGAACGGTATCGTCCGGCCCCGGGTGTCCTGCGGGGTGGGCTCGCCGTCCGGCCCGGGCGGCACGAGCAGCATGTCCTTGGTGTAGACCATCGCCCGGCGGTCGTAGGCCGCCAGCTCGTACTCGTGCTCGAGCACGATGGCGTCGACCGGGCACGCCTCCTCACAGTAGCCGCAGAAGATGCAGCGCAGCATGTTGATCTCGTACACCTTGGCGAACCGCTCGCCGGGTGAGTAGCGCTCGGCGTCGGTGTTCTCGGCCGGCACCACGAAGATGGCGTCGGCCGGGCACGCCGCGGCGCACAGGCTGCAGCCGATGCAGCGCTCGAGGCCGTTGGCGTAGCGCTTGAGCTCGTGGCGGCCGCGGAACCGCTCGGCCACCGGGCGCTTGACGTCGGGGTAGGCGATGGTCACGGTGGGTCGGAACATCGACCGAAAGGTCACGCTCATGCCGCGCAGCAGGTTGCCGATCATCGTTTCACCCCAAGAGCCCGTTCTCGTAGGCGTAGATTCCGAGCGCCGTCAGGACCAGGTTGAGGATGGCCAGCGGCAGCAGGACCTTCCACCCGAAGTCCATCAGCTGGTCGTAGCGCAGCCGCGGGATCGTCGCCCGGATCCAGACGAAGACGAACATGCCGGCGGCGATCTTGGCCAGCAGCACGGCGAGGTCGAGGTACCACGGCACCTCGATCCCGAACGGCAGCGCGTAGCCGCCGAGGAACAGCGTGGCGGCGACGGCGCATACGGTGATCATGGCGATGTACTCGGCCATGAAGAACAGCGCAAAGCGCATCCCGGTATACTCGATGTGGTAGCCCGCGATCAGCTCCTGCTCGGCCTCGGGCATGTCGAACGGGGCGCGGTTGGTCTCGGCCACGGCGGTCACGCAGTAGATGACGAACCCCAGCGGCTGGAGCACCACCAGCCAGCCGTGCGCCTTCTGCCACGCGACGATCTCCGACAGCGAGAGCGACCCGACGATCATCGCCACGCCGACCAGCGACAGCCCCATGGCCAGCTCGTAGCTGATCATCTGCGCCGAGCTGCGCAGCCCGCCGATGAGGGCGTACTTGTTGTTCGACGCCCAGCCGGCCAGCACGATCCCGTAGACCGCGAACGACGTGACGCCGAGGAAGTACAGCAGCGCCACGTTGTAGTCGGCGATCTGGAACCGCAGCCAGCCGTCGCCCCACGGCACCCGGACGGCGTCGGCCAGCGGGATGATGGCGAACGCCATGATGGCCACGGTCATGCTCATGACGGGCGCGAGGAAGTAGACGCCCTTCTCGACGGCGGCCGGGAGGATGTTCTCCTTGAAGAACAGCTTGATGCCGTCGGCGGCCGGCAAGAGCAGCCCCGCCGGTCCGGCCTGGTTCGGCCCGACACGCAGCTGCATCCGGGCGATGACCTTGCGCTCGAACCACGTGGCGTATGCGAAGCCGGTGAGGAGCGCGCCGATGACGACGGCGCACTTGACCACGGTCTCGACGAGCTCGATCGCGGACGTCATGCCGTGCCCCCTGCCGCAACGGCCTCGATGGTGGCCGCCGCCATCGGCGCGCTGCCCACGAGCGCGCGCACCGGGAGCGTCCAGCCCAGCCGTTCGGGGGCCAGCGCGGTGCCGGGGGTCACGCCGTCGTGGACGCGGACGGCCGCCTCGACCGCTCCGTGTGGGGTGGTGAGGCGGACACGGGCGCCGTCGGCGAGGCCGCGGGCCGCCGCGTCGAACGGGCTGAGGAGCACGTGGGGCGGCGCCACGAGGCCCCGCAGGAGCGGCGACGGCGCGACGAGGGCCCCGAGGTCGTAGAGCGTCCGGGTTGGGACGACGAGCACCGTGTCGCCCGCCGAGGTGCCGCGGCCCCCCGTCGCCGCGGCGATCGGGCGTGGCCGCCAATCCAGCCCGGCCGCGGCGCCCGTCGCGGGCCAGGGGCGGCCGTCGCCGTAGGGGTTCTCATAGGCCGTGCCGGCGTACGAGACCTTGCGCGCCTCGGACAGCGGCGCGAACGGCAGCAGCATGTCGGTCGGTGCGCCGGGAGGCGGCGCGCCGAGGGAGTCGTACGTCAGGCCGGCGTAGGCCGGGATCGCCCGCACGATCTCGTCCATCACGTCGGCCGCGTCGGCGAACGGCTCGGACATGCCGAATCGCTGGCCGAGGTCGCGGATGATCTTCCAGCCCTGCCGCGCCCGGCCCACGGGCGGCACGGCCGCATGGAAGCGCTGGACGCGGCGCAAGAGGTTGGTCAGGGTCCCCGGGCGCTCGGCGAGGGCCTGTGCCGGCAGGACGACGTGGGCCCGGCTGGCGGTCGGCGTCAGGAACAGCTCCTGGACGATCAGGCAGTCCAATGCCTCCAATGCCGCGGCGTGCCGCGGGTCGTCGCCCGCCGGGTCGGTGCCGAGCACGACGAGGCCCCGGACGCCACCGGCGAGCATCGCCGCCGCGTCCAGGCCG
>QEVT01000393.1 GCA_003576755.1 bacterium
CCCGGGTCCTGCCGCCGGTCCGTCAAGCGGCGGCGTCTCGCAGCGCCTCGACGCGGAAGCCCGCCAGCGACGGCCCGAGCGCCTCCCACTGCCACGCCCGGACCCACGGCGGCTCGCCCCCGTCCAGCGCCGCCGACGGCTGGCCGGGCTGCAGCGCGACCTGCTCGAGGTGCGGTGCCGGCCACACCACGCCCGGGTCGAGGTCCAGCGCCTCGGCCTCGGCGTTGCGCCACGCCTTGAGGCGGGCCAGCCGCTCGCGCGCCTCCGGCGTCCACGGGTTGACGCCCCCCCGCCGTGGCCACGGCACCGGAGCCGCCGCGACCCCACGCCGGATGGCCTCTGCCAGCCGGTCGCGATGGCGCTCCAGCACCCGCCGGTCGACGCCCCGCAGGCGGTGGAGCGGCGCGTCCGGGTTGTCGGCCAGGAGCAGCAGCGTGTCGTTCGAGAGCACGTGGTGGGGAGGGCGCCCGACACGCTGCGCCGTCGCGTCGCGCCACAGGAAGAGCTCGCGCAGGATCGCGCGCCCCGCGTCCGAGAGGTCGCGCGCGCCGCGCAGCGCCATGAACGCGACCTCCGGCGGATCCGGGGGGGTGTAGCGGACCTGCTCGAGGCGCCGGCACTCCTCGGCCACCCAGCCCAGGCGACCGAACCCGGTCAGGCGCTCGACCAGCGCGGCGCGCAAGGCGAGGAGGTGCGCGACGTCGGCGACGGCGTAGGCCAGCGCGGTCGGCGGCAGCGGGCGGATCGACCAGTCCATGCGCTGCAGCTGCTTCGGCTTGTCGACCGCGATGTCGAGGATCTCGGCCAGCACGTTCATCAGCCCGGTCCGCCGCGACCCGCAGAACTGCGCGGCGATGGCGGTGTCGAACAGGCCGCGCACCGCGAAGCCGAAGTCGCGGTCGAGGCACCGGACGTCGTAGGCGGCCGAGTGCAGCACCTTGGGGACCGCCGGGTCGGCCAGGGCCGCGCCGACGGCCGACAGGTCGCCGAGCGCCAAGGGGTCGAGCAGGTGGACCGTGCCGTCCGTCAGCCCCACCTGGATGAGCGCCACGCGCTCGGGGTAGCGGTGGAACCCGTCGCCCTCGATGTCGATCGCCAGGGCCGGGCTGGCCGCGATCTCTGCGGCGGCGGCATCCCAGGCCGCCCCGCTGTCGACGAGGGCGGGCGCGGCGGCCGGCTTCAACGCCCGGTCGCCATGCCCGGCGCGCCCAGGCGCGCGGCGAGGTCGACGGCGCCGGTGAAGCGGATGGCGACGAACCCGAGCGCGGCGGCCGCGTCGGTGTTGCGCGGCTTGTCGTCGACGAAGACGACCTCGGCGGGGGCGGCGTCGAGCGCGACGGCCGCCGCGGTGTACGCGTCGGCGTCCGGCTTGCGGCGGCCGGTGCGGTGCGAGAAGTGCGCGACGTCGAACAGGCCCTCGAAGACGGCGGCGTGATCGTCGTGGTACGGGGCGCTGTTGGAGAGGATGCCCGCGCGCAGCCCGGCGGCGCGCAAGCGCGGCACCCACGCCAGCACGACGGCGTCGAGCCACGCCCAGGCCGTCGCCCGGTAGGTGTCGACGATCGCGGCGACGTCCGCCGGCGCCGCGGGGCGGTCGAGCGCCGCCAGCACGGCGCCCCAGTAGCCCTCGAGGTCCAGCCGCCCCGTCGAGTGCGATTCCCACAGCGGGTACAGCGCCGGCCCGTTCCGGGCGCGCTGCACGTCGGCGTGGGTGAGGCCGGGCCAGCGCGCCGCCAGCCGGCGGTCGGCGGCGGCGACGTCGGGATGGGCGATGACGTCCTCGACGTCGAACAGGACGGCGCGGATCGGCGGGGCGACGGGCATGGGCGCAAGTATATCACGGGCGGCCGGGGCGTCGGGGGTGGTCGCGGCCGCCCCGGGAGGGGTATGGGCGGCCGCTTCGAGACCTTCGTGTGCATGCGCCTGCCCCGGGGCTGTCGCCGCGGTGTCGCCGACGCGGCGCGCGGGACGTGGCGGCGGCCGAGCGGCGCGATTACCATGCCGACACCATGACCGCTTCACCCGTTCGCGGCCCGGCCGATGTCCCGCAGCCGCTTCCCCCGCTCGCACCGGACCTCGCCCGCGCCAGGGCGCGGATCCGCGACCTGCCGTCGGCCGAGAAGCCGCGCGAGCGGCTGTGCAGCGTCGGCGCCGGCGCGCTGGCCACGGCCGAGCTGTTGGCGATCCTGCTCGGCACCGGCCGGCACGGCGCCAGCGCGCTCGAGGTCGGCCGCCTGATCGTCGCGCGTCACGGCGTGGGCGGCCTCGCCCGCGCGTCGATCGACGAGCTGTGCGCCGTGCCGGGCTGCGGCCCCGCGAAGGCCGTGCAGATCAAGGCCGCGATCGAGCTCGGCCGACGCCTCGTGGCGCACGCCGCCGAGGAGCCGCGCCAGATCCAGTCGCCGCGCGAGGTCGCCGAGCTGCTCAGCGCCGACATGGCCGACCTCGAGCAAGAGCACCTGCGCGTCGTGCTGCTCAACATGAAGAACTTCGTGCTCGGCGTCCACGAGGTGTACAAGGGCTCGGTCAGCGCCAGCCTCGTGCGCGTCGGCGAGGTCTTCCGCGAGCCCGTGCGGCGCAACTGCACGTCGATCGTCGTGGCGCACAACCACCCGTCCGGCGACCCGGCGCCGAGCCCCGAGGACATCCACGTCACCCGCCAGCTCGTCGAGGCCGGCCGGATCCTCGACATCGAGGTGCTGGACCACCTGATCATCGCCCGCCGGGGCTGGGTGTCGCTGCGCGAGCGCGGCCTGGGGTTCGCGTGACGGGCCATGGCGCGGCGGCGCGGCCGCGGCCGCGCGCCAGGGCCGGCGACCCGCCGCCGCCGCGCGCCAGGGTTTCGCG
>QEVT01000394.1 GCA_003576755.1 bacterium
CCGCCGCGGCCCGCGCGGCGTCGCCGGCCGGCACGACGACGTCGAAGCCCTCCAGCCCCCCCGGCCGCGGGTGCCGCAGCACCCACACCGGGCGCGCGTCCGGCCCGACGATCCGCCACTGGCCGGGCGTCATCGCTGCCACGGAAGACGCGCCGGCGGGGGCGCGGTCGATGCCGCCCCGGCCGGCCGCGTCGCCCGCCACGATGCCGTCGACGGCCGCGTCGACGACGCCGATCGCGGCGGGGCCGACGACGCGCAGCACCGTCACCTGGCCCGAGGCATCGGTCACGCGCACGTCGTCGCCGTACAGCACGTATCGGCGCAGGTGCGCCGCCACCACCGCGGCCGCGCCGGGACCGGTCGTGACGAGCGCGGCGCCGGCGTCCCCCGCGTGGCACGCCACGAGGTCCACCATGCGCCCGGTGTCGGACACCACCGCCGTGGCGCGCCCTTCGCCGGGCGCCAGGTCCACCAGCCGCCGGGTGCTCATCCGCTGCAGGAAGTCCAGCCGCGCCGCGCCGCCCAGCCACACCACGTCCACGCGGCCGACGACGAAGCCGGTCTCGCGCCCGGCGGCCCGATCGGACCCGCCGTCCGGAGGGGCGGCCCGCGCCGGGTCGGTGCGGTCGCTCATCGGATCGATCATCCCTCTGCCGGCCATCGCCCGGCGTGCACGGCGGCCGCCAGCGCCTCCGGCCGGTCGGCGAACGACCGGCGCGGCAGGCGGCCCGCCGCCAGCTCGACCACCAGGTCCACGAGCACGCGGTTCACGGGCGTGGCGACGCCCGCGCGCGCCCCCGCGCGCACCACGGCGCCGTTGAGCACCTCGACCTCGGAGCGCGGCCGTCCGGCAGCCAGGTCGGCCACCACCCCGGGCAGGCGCGACCCGCGCGCCCGCGCGAGCGACCGGTGCGCCAGCGCGAACAGCCAGCGGGTCGGGAGCGCCGTGCCGACGCGTGCGTAGACGTCGACGGGATAGCCCGGCAGCGCGACCGGGCGGATCCCGAGCGCGCGCATGACGGCGACGGCCTCGCGCCATGCCGCGTGCTCGATCGCGAACACGCGCGGATCGCGGAACGCGCGGTCGGGCGGCCAGGCCAGGATGGCGCACGTGGCGTTGCCGAGCATGTTGAGCAGCAGCTTCGACCACTTGAGGGCGGCGCCGTCGGGGTAGAGCCGGGCGTCGAGGCCCGCGACGGCCAGCCGCGCCACCAGCTCGGCCAGGATCGGCGCGGGCGGCGCGCCCGATGCGTCGGCGGGCGATCCCGCCGGAACGCCGGTGGCGCCAACCGCGGGGGCGACGCCCACGCCGCCCTTGCGGCCGCCCGCGACCACGCCGGGCGCGGCGATCGCCACGCCCGTCGTCAGCGTCGCGGGCGCGACGGCGCAGCCGGGCAGGTGCTCCTCGAGCACGGCCTCGTTGCCGACGCCGTTCTGCAGCGAGACGACGCAGCGCGACACGGCCGACGCCGCCAGCTCGGCCGCGACGCCCGCCGTGTCGTAGCTCTTGACGGCGACGAGCGCGACGTCGAACGGCGCGGCCGCGACGGCTTCCGCCACGCGCGCCACCACCCGGGGGCGGGTGTGCACGGACCATCCGCCGCCGACGCCGCGGAGCGTCAGCCCCGACTCGGCCATGGCCGCGCCGTGCGCGCCGCGCGCGACCAGCGTCACGTCCGCGCCGCCGGCAGCCAAGGCGCCGCCGACCCAGCTCCCGACGGCGCCGGCCCCGGCCACGAGGGCCTTCATTCCGGGGGCGGGGCGGGGCTCTGGCCGCGGCCGGGGCGCGGGCCGTGCCCGCCGAAGCGGTAGACGACGACGAGGGCGAGGACGAGGGCCGCGAGGCCCCAGCGGTGGCCCCACGTGAAGTCGATCCACCCGATGGCCAGGAAGACCACGGTGGCGATGGTCCAGCGGGTGATCGTGGTGCGGTTCATGGCGGGCTCGTCGGCATGGCGCGGCGGTGCGCACGGTCAGGGCGCGGGCGACGCGGGCGGAGCCTGGCGGCCCGCGGGCCGGTCGACGCGCAGCTCGGTCCCCTGCCGCAAGCGGGCGATGTTGGGGCGCAGCGCCCACGCGACCAGCGCGAGCTGGCCGAGGCCGTAGAGCATGAGCGCCGGCGGGCGGGCGCCGGTCATGACCAGCCAGGCGCACGCCAGCGCGAGGCACGCCGCGAGGGTGAGGCTGGCGACCGACGCGATGCGGCCGAGGTACCACACGGCGCACGCGACGAGCGCGGCGCCGGCGAACCACTGCGGGCCGGGGGCCAGGGCCAGGAAGGCGCCGATGTTGGGGGTGCTGCCGGCGCCGCCGGCGAACCGGATGAAGGCGGAGTAGTTGTGGCCGACGATGGCGGCGAGCGCGGCCAGCGCCGTGGCGACCGCGTTCCCGTCGCCGGGGACGAGGCGGTCGGCGAGCACGACGGCGGCCGTGCCCTTGAGCACGTCGCCGAGCACGGTCAGCACGGCCGCCCGCGCACCGGCGGCCCGGTAGACGTTGGTGCCGCCGGTCCGGCCGCTGCCGAAGCGGCGGGGATCGACGCCGAACGGCCGGCACACCACGACGCCGACGGGAACGGCGCCGACGAGGTACGCGAGGGCGACGGCGAGGATGGTCGTGCCGGTCGGCGGCATCCGGTGTGCTCCACGCTGGCTGAGGGTGAGGGTCGGGTCGCATCGGCCGGGCGCACCGGGGCGCCTCGGTTCGAGCCTTGGCGAGCATACCACGATCGCGGGGATCGCGCCAAGGTATCTTCTCAACAATCCGGGGCGGTCATGAGCCAGCCCAGGATGTTCCGAGGTTGAGCGTAGCAGCCCGTTCGGTGATCAGGTCGGCCAGTGCGGGC
>QEVT01000395.1 GCA_003576755.1 bacterium
GCAGTCGCCTGTACTGGACGGCGCGGATCGCCCTCGTCGACCGGCAGGACGCGCTCGAGGCATTCGACGCCGTCTTCGCCGAGGTCTTCGACCAGCAGGCGCTCGCCGTCGACCCGCACGCCCGGCGCACCGGACCCGACGGGGCGACGGGCGCGGGGGAGACCACCGTGCCGGCGCCGCACGCGCCGCCGGGGGCGCCGCAGTCCGGTGTGCCGTGGCACACCGGCGCCCCGCGTCGATCCGGCGGACCCGGCGAGACGGGCCGGCCCGGGCCATGGGCGCCGAGCCCCGTCGAGATCGTCGCCGACCAACCGTTCGGCGACCTCCGGCCCGAGGACCTGCGCCTGCTGGGGCAGTGGCTCGAGCAGGCCCGGGTGCGCTGGCCGCGGCGCCTCGGCCGCCGCCGCACGCCGCACCACCACGGCCGCCTCGACGTGCGGGCCACCCTCGCCGCCTCCCGGCACACCGGGTTCGAGCTGATCCGTCTGTGCCGGGCGCGGCCGATCCGCCGGCCGCGCCGGATCGTGGTGCTGTGCGACGTGAGCCGGTCCATGCACGGCTACGCCGACACCTACCTGCACCTGATGCGGGCCGCGGTGCGCGCCGGCGACGCCGAGGTGTTCGCGTTCTCCACGAGCCTGACCCGGCTCACCGCGACCCTGGCGCACCGCTCCGCCGAGCACGCCGTCGCCCGCGCCAACGACACGGTCGTCGACCGCTACGGCGGCACCCACATCGCCGGGAGCCTCGAGGCGTTGCTCGCCTCCCACCACGGCAACCTGCTGCGCGGCGCCGTCGTGTTCGTCGCCTCCGACGGGTGGGACAGCGACGATCCGCAGGCGCTCGGCCGGGCCGTCGCGCGGATCCGTCGCCGCGCCCACCGGCTGGTGTGGCTGAACCCGCGGGCCGGCCGGCCCGGCTACCGTCCCGAGACGGGGCCCATGGCGGCAGCGCTGCCGCACTGCGACGCTCTGCACGCGGCCGACACCCTCGACGCCCTGCGCGTGGTGTTCGATCTCGACCCGGTCGCCGGGTGGGTGGCGCACGTCTCCGACGGTGCGTCGTAGCGGCGCTCGCCGAGGTCCTACCCTGGTACCTATGGCATCACCCGAGCTCGCGTCGGCCGCGCCGACCTCCTCGCCGCCGGCCGGGCGGCGCAACACGTCGGCACTGTACGTCCTCCTCGGGCTCGTCGCCGCGGTCGTCGCGCCGATCGTGGTCGGTCTGTCCGCCGCGCAGGCGCTGGTGCTGCTGGGCATCCCGGACCCGGGACCGCTCACCACCTACGGACTGCCCGCGGTGCGCGCGATCGCGGAGGTCGCGGCCGTCGCCGCGGTCGGATCGTTGTTCTTCGCCGCGTTCCTGGTGCCGCCGCAGCGCAGCGGGGTGCTGGACGTGGGCGGCTACCGGGCCGTGCGGACCGCGGGCGCCGCCGCCCTGATCTGGGCGTTGTGCTCGGCGGTGCTGGTGCCGCTGACCCTGTCCGACACCTCCGGGCAGCCGCTGGCCGAGGCGCTGAAGCCGGAGAACCTGTGGGGCGCGATCGGGCAGGTCGACACGGCGCTCGCGTGGGCGTGGACGTCGGCGCTCGCCCTGATCCTGGCGGTGCTGATCCGCGCCGCGGTGCGCTGGTCGTGGGTGCCGTACCTGCTGCTGCTGTCGCTGGTGACCCTGATGCCGCTGGCCCTGACCGGGCACTCGTCGTCGGGCGGGTCGCACGACATGGCCACCAACAGTCTCGTGCTGCACCTGGTCGCGGCGTCGGTGTGGGCGGGCGGGTTGTTCGCCCTGCTCGCCCACGGGTGGCGCCGCGGCACGCACACCGACCTCGCGGCCCGCCGGTTCTCGTTCGTCGCCGGGCTGGCGTTCGCGGTGATGGCCCTGAGCGGGGTCGTCAACGCCGCGGTCCGGCTGCCCGCGGACGAGCTGCTCACCAGCACCTACGGCCGGCTGATCGTGGCCAAGGCGCTGGCACTGATCGCCCTGGGTGTCCTCGGGTGGATGCAGCGGCGCCGTGCGCTGCCCGCGCTCGAGGCGAACCCCGACGATCGGGGCGCGCTCGTCCGGTTCGCGGCCGTCGAGGCCGTCATCCTGGCCGCCACGGTCGGCCTGGCCGTCGGGCTGGGCCGCACCCCGCCGCCCCCGCCCGCGACGGTGCCGTCGCTGCTCGAGGTGGAGCTGGGCTACAACCTGGACGGCCCCCCGACACTCGGCACCCTCTTCTTCGGGGCGTGGCGCTTCGACCTGATCTTCGGCACGATCGCCCTCGTCCTCGCGGTCGCCTACGCGATCGGGCTGTGGACGCTGCGCCGGCGCGGCGACAGCTGGCCCGTCGGCCGGTCGATCGCCTGGTTCTCCGGCTGCTTCGTGCTGCTGGTCGCCACGTCGTCGGGCGTGGGCATGTACTCGCCGGCGATGTTCAGCGTCCACATGGGCGCCCACATGGCGATGTCGATGCTGGCGCCCGTGCTGCTCGCCCTCGGCGGGGCGATGACCCTGGCGCTGCGGGCCTTCAAACCGGCGGGCCGCGACGGCTACCCCGGCCCGCGGGAATGGCTCCTCGCGTTCCTGCACAGCCCGCCGTCGCGGTTCTTCACCCATCCGGTCGTCGCGTCGGTGATGTTCGTCGGCGGCTTCTACGCGTTGTACCTGGGTGGGATCTTCGAGGCCAACGCCGACAGCCATGCCGCGCACGTGCTGATGAACCTGCACTTCCTGATCAGCGGCTACCTGTTCTACTGGGTCGTGATCGGCGTGGACCCGTCGCCGCGGGACGTGACGCCGGTGACGAAGCTGGCGATGGTGTTCGGCTCCCTGCCGTTCCACGCGTTCTTCGGCGTGAC
>QEVT01000396.1 GCA_003576755.1 bacterium
GGGGGCGCTCGGCGAGTGGCTCGACGACACGCCGCTCGGGCGCGCGGGCACCGCGGCCGTCTTCGGCGCCGTGGGCTGGCTCGGGGCGCGGCTGGCGGGGGCGCTCGGCGGCGGGTGAAGGGTGGGCGGCTCCGACGCGCCCCCTCGCGCCGGCGGCCCACGGTCACACTCCGCGCCCCCCGATCGTCTCGGTCCCGCCCCTATGCGCGGCGGTCGCACCGCCGCCACCCCTCGTCTCGAGCGACAGGAGGTCGGCCGATGGGATCGGGACGCGCACCCAACTTCGCGATCGAGCTGCGGCGCCTCGCGGTGGCGGCCTGCGCCGTCGCGGTGTCCGGCATCGGCGCGGTCGTCGCCGCCCCGGCGGCGCCGCGTGCTGCGCCGCCGGATGTCGAGACGGCCTGTCGGGGCACCAACCCGTACCTGGTGACGACGTGCTTCTTCGTGTACGGCAACACGACGAACTTCAAGGACCTCGACAGCCCCGCCATCCTGGCCTTCCGCGACACCCCCTCGGACGCCCCGCAATACGCGCTGGCGCGGCAACGCGACGTCGGCACCGTGTGGGGGCTGGCGTACAGCCGGGCCGAGCACGCGGTCTACGCCGCGGCCTACCAGAAGCGCGGCGCGTTCTTCGGCCCGGGCGGGCCGGGCGCGGTGTATCGGGTGGACGTGGCCAGCGGCGCGGTCACGCGCTTCGCCGACGTGCCGAACGCCGGCGAGAACCACCACGACAACCGGCAGGCCGGCCCGGACGTGATCGCACGGCGTTGGGCAGGCAAGAACAGCCTCGGCGACATCGACCTCGACCCGAGCGGGACCGAGCTGTACGTCATGAACATGGCGGACCGCCGGATCTACCGCTACGCCGTCCCGTCGGGCCAGCTTCTCGGCAGCTTCGCCCATGGCGCCGCCACCGCGGGCTGGGTCGCCGACGCCCGGCCGTTCGGCCTCAAGGCCCACGGCGGCCTCGTCTACCACGGGGTCGTCCATTCGGCGCAGGAAAGCCGGGCCCGCGACGACCTCGCCGGCTACGTGTACGCCAGCCGGCCGGACGGCTCCGCGATGCGGCTCGTCGCCCAGTTCCCGCTCGGGGGCCTGCGCGGCCACTTCCGGGCGCCGGACTGGATGAACCGCGGCCAGACCATCCCGCTCCGCTGGCAGCCGTGGGTGGACGTGTACCGGACGCTCGGCGACCACGAGGCCGATGCCTACGGTGTGTTTCCGATGCCGATGCTCAGCGACCTCGAGCTTACGGGCACCGGCGACCTCGTGCTCGGCCTGCGCGACCGACTGGTCGACACCACGTCGTCGCAGTACGCCGCCCAAAGCGACGAGGGCTTCGGGCTCGGGTTCGGCGACATCCTCCTCGCCCGTGCGGCCGGCGACACGTGGCGCGCGCCCGACCCGGCCGAGCACTACGACGACCGCGCCGGCCTGGGCGACGAAAGCGGGCAGGGCGGGCTCGCCGCGCTGACCGGGCCGGACACGGTGGTCGGCAGCGCGTTCGGCATCAGCTTCGACCGGATGAGCTTCGAGATCCCGTCGGGCGGCGCGTTGTGGTTCGACAACCCCACCGGCAGCCGGGTGCGGCGTGAGGACGTGTGCCAGCCTGTGGGACCGGTGCCGCTGGCGCTCGGTCGGACCATCATGCTGGGCGGTCGGGTCGGTGGCGCGCCGCTCGGGCTCGACGACGACTCGGTGCTGCCGAGCGGCGCGAGCATCGGCGACGTCGAGGTTCTGTGCGGCGAGGCGCCGAGCGCGACACCGCCGCCGACCGACACCCCGACCCCGACGGCGACCTCGACCGCAACCCCGACGCGCACGCCGACGGCCACGCCGAGCCCGACGCAGACGCGGACCCACACCCCTACGGCCACCCCGACGGCCACGTCGACGCCGACCCCCACGCCGAAGCCGCGCCCGGTCTACCTCCCGCTGGCGCTGCACGAGCCGCCGTGCGCGGTCGAGGCGCCGCGCATCGACGTCGTCCTCGTCATCGACGCGTCGTCGAGCATGCTCGAGCTCACGCGTGCCGGCCGGACCAAGATCGACGCCGCCCGCGCGGCCGCCCGGCTGTTCCTCGAGCAGCTCGACCTGCCGGCCGACCAGGCCGCGATCGTGGCGTTCAACGCTTCGGCCACGCTGTCGCAGGCGCTGACCGGCGACCGCGCGGCCCTGCTCGCCGCGCTCGACACCATCGCGACCGCGCAGCTCACCCGCATCGACCTCGGCATCCGCACGGCCCAGGCCGAGCTCGCCGGCCCGCGCCGCCGCCCCGGCCACCGGCCGGCGATGGTCGTCCTCACCGACGGCCGCAACAACCCCGAGCCGGTGGCGTCGGCCGTGGCGGCGGCGGCCGCGGCCAAGGCGGCCGGCATGCGCGTGTTCACGATCGGCCTCGGCGACGACGTCGAGGCCGAAGCGCTCGCCGCGATGGCCAGCGCGCCCGGCGACTTCTTCGTCGCGCCGGACGGCGAGGACCTGGCGGCGATCTACCGTGCCATCGCCGGCGCCGTCAAGCCGTGCCCCGACTACTGGCCGGCGGCCGCACCGTGGGCGATCTCCGACAGCGCCAGCCAGCGCTCGAGCGCACGCTCGAGCGCCGTGCCGGCGGCGGCGAGGTCGGCGCTGAGCGCTTCCAGCCGCGCGAAGTCGCCGCCGCTGGCGTTGATCTCGGCTGCCAGCGCCGCCTGCCGCGCCTCGAGCGCCGCGATCTCGCGTTCGAGCCCTTCGAGCTCGCGCTGCTCCTTCCACGTCAGCTTGCGGGCGGCGGGCGGCGGCGCGGCCGGGTCGGCGCCGCCGGCGGCGGCCGCCCGCGGCGACAGCGGGGT
>QEVT01000397.1 GCA_003576755.1 bacterium
GGCGCGGCGTGCGAGCGCCGCTGCGAGCCGTTCGACGTTCCCGCCGATTGAGCCGTTCCTGGTTGCACGACCCCGGCGCGCCGGCCGGCGCAGAGGGGTCTTACACGCTGTAAGACGACAAATGGGATGATGATGCGACAACTGCACGCTACACGGTTGGGTGTCCGCCGCCCGTACGGGCACGGGCTGATCGCGGCGCTCGCGCTGGCCTCGCTGGCCGCATGCGGGCAAGGTGCCGGCGGCCAGACGACGGTCGACCTCGCGCCGGAGCTCGCCAAGCTGACCGAGGCGGCCGACGGCGCCGTCGCGGTTGTGACCGAGGCGGCGCCCACGGCGCTCGCCCCCGGGGCGGCGGCGACGCCGGCGCCCGCCGGCGCGGCGGGCGAGCCGACCATGGACGCGCTCCTGCGCCAGATCCAGGCCGGCGGCGCGCCGATCCCCGGCCTCGAGACGCCGGTCTCCGACTCGGTGGCGGCGTATCGCGAACAGCAGGCGGCGGCCAACGCCACGGCCGGCATCTCCGACGTCACCGACCTGCTCGAGCGCATGCCGAAGCTGGCCACGTTCACGCCGCCGGCGCAGCGCCCGACGCTGGCCGGCCAGCTGATCTACCTCCGCAACGGCACGTTCTACCGGGTGTCGGCCGGCGGCGGCGATGCGCGCCCGGTCGCGCTGGACGACGCGTCGATGCCGCCGGTGTGGTCGCCGCCCGACGACCCCGGCCGCGGCTGGCTGTCGCCCGACGGGACGCGCGTGGCGTTCTTCGCCGGGCCCGACGCGGCGATGTGGGTGATGGAGACCGACGGCGGCGCCAACCATGCCGTCTCCGGCGACAACCTGCCCAGCGAGATGCACACCGCCACCGTCGGCGGCAAGACCCAGGCGCTCCGGCTGCGCCCGGGCAAGGAGTACACCGTGGTGCACCTGCCCGGTGCCGCCGAGCCGCTGTCGGTGCTGGTCGACGACAACAGCCGACACGTGCGGGGCGAGGGGCGGCTCCGGATCGTGCACGCCGCCGCGAGCCAGAGCAGCCGTCAGCTCGTCGCCTACGTCGGCGGCGCCCCGTTCGGGGCGCCGATGGCCTACGGGCGGGCCGGCGGCGCGCTCGGGACGCCGGTCGGCACGATCCAGCTCGAGGTGCGCGACGCGCAGGGCAACCCCGTGGCGACGCTGGCGCCGTTCCAGCTCGCCGACCACGAGCTGAAGACCATCTTCCTGATCAGCCGCGGCGACCAGATCCAGGGCGTGCCGGTGGCGTACGAGCCGAGCGAGGCGCCCGGGCTGAACGCCAACGTCCGCGTGTTCAACGCCGGCACGGCGGCCGCCGACGTCGAGGTCGACGGGAACCTCGACCTGGCGCGCGGGCTGGCGCCGGGCGAGATCGGCGCCTACACGCGCGTGCCGGCCACGCTCGGCGTGTCGCAGCGCAAGGACGTCGAGATCGCGCTCTACGGCCTCAACGCCGGCGACCATCCCGTCGCGTGGTCCCCCGACAGCCGGCGCGTGGCCTTCCTCGGGGCCGGCGACGGCAAGCTCGAGGTCTACGTCTCCGACATCGACGGGCCGGCGGTCCGGGTGACCGACGACGCCTTGCGCGACATCAACCCGGTGTGGTCGCCCGACGGGGAGCGGTTGAGCTGGCTCGCCGAGGACGAGGTGGCCCTGGTGTACGGCGTGCGCCACTGGCGGGTCGGCGACGCGGCGCCCCGCGACGTCGACCTGAACCCGATCCGCCAGGCCCTCGGCCTGCAGCCCACCGTCAAGGTCTTCCTGCCCGACGACCAGACCTGGATCGACGCCGGCCGCTTCGCCATCTATCCGAGCGTCGACAACCGCTCGCGCGGCATCTGGGTGGTCGACGTCGGCGACGGCAGCCTGCGCCCGCTGTACCGCGACGCCGCCGACGACGCGCGCTGGTCGGCCGCGGCGCGCGCCTGGGTGTTCAACACCGAGAAGGACGGCGGGCCGATCATCAAGGTCACCGCCGACGGAGCGGTGAGCACCCTCGTCGCGGCCGGCGGCATCCGGCCGCAGTGGTCGCCCGACGGCAAGACGGTCGCGTACGTCGCGGGCCCGGCGCTTTCGAGCGAAGGGTGGGCGCTCCGGGCGGTCGACGCCGACGGGTCCGACGACCGCGCGCTGACCGAGCGCTGGCCGCTCTTGCAGAGCTCGCCGCCGGTCCCGGGTCCGGGGGTCAAGCTGTACTGGCCCCGCGACGGCGAGCACCTCGTGTTCTCGCGGGTCGGGCGCGACTACGGCGCCGCCGAGCGCGCCGGCATCGGCGCCCGGATGGAGGCCGGCCCCGACATCGAGAACCTCTACATCGTGCCGCTGGACGGGAGCGCGCCCCCGCGGCAGCTCACCGACCTGACGCAGGTCTTTTACCTCGACGACTTCGCCGAGACCGCCGACGGCCGGACCCTGGCCTTCGTCGGGCTGTGGTACGCCTCGCGCGCCCAGCAGGTGTGGACCATGCCGGCCGTCGGCGGCAAGCCCGTTCAGATCGACGGCCCGGTGCGCTGGTTCGCCTGGCTCCGGTAGGCGGGGCCACCGGCGATCCGGCCCGCCCCTCGGGGCGCCGCGTCGCGTGACGGGCCATTCGTACCATCGACCGTTCATCTTCAGGAGGAAGAAGCCATGAGCAACAAGGGAAGCAACGACGTCACCATCAAGCTCGACTCGCGCCTGCTCTACGGGCTGATCGCGCTGCTGGCCGTGGCCGGGATCTTCGCCATCGGCCTGTGGATCGGCAACTACATGCAGGGCGACAGCGCCGCGCCGGTGGCCGCGCCGCCGGCGGCGCCGGCCGACGCCGGCGCC
>QEVT01000039.1 GCA_003576755.1 bacterium
CGACGCGCGCGGCGCACGGCGCCGCGGGCCCGGGGCGCCGTGCGCCCGCCGTCCGGCTGGGCGCGCTGGCGCTCGTCGCCGCCGTTGCGGTCGGTGCATGGTCGATCCGGCGCGGCAGCGAGATCGGCGTCGCCACGGCCGTCCCGACGCCGCAAGCCCTGCCGACGCCGGCCAGCGCTCCCGTCGACCCCGCGACGTGGCAGGTGCCGGGGATGCCGATGACCGAGCGGCTCGAACGCATCCGGCTGGCCATCCAGGCCTACCCCATGGGCAACCGCTACGCCAACGCCGACCGGGCCCGCTGGCTCCTGGCGTCGGGCGTCCCGGAGGACCCGTCGGAACGCCGTCAGTACGAGATCCGCGTGGCGTTCAACCTGTTGTACGCCGGGCGGACGGCCGAGGCGGTCGAGCGCATGCGCGTGATCGAGGAAGGGCTCTCGGCGGCCCGGAGCCCCAACCCACGGGCGCTGGCGGAGGTCCGCGCGCTCCTGGCGATCGCCTGGCTGCGGCTGGGCGAGCAGACCAACTGCATCACCCGCCACACCGCGGACTCCTGCCTGCTGCCGCTGCGGGGGTCCGGCATCCATGTCGACCAGCAGGGGTCGGCGCAAGCCGTCGAAGTCCTCGAGCGCATGCTGGCCGCCGACCCGGGCGACCTCGTCGCGCGGTGGATGCTGAACCTCGCGCACATGACCCTCGGCACGTACCCGGACGCGGTGCCGCCGGAGCACCTCATCCCCGAGTCGACGTTCGCGTCGGAGGTCGACCTCGGCCGGTTCGAGGACGTCGCGCCGTCGCTCGGCCTCGACGCCGTCTCGCTTTCGGGCGGGTCCGTGCTCGACGACTTCGACAACGACGGCGACCTCGACGCCGTGTTCTCGTCGTTCGGCTTCAACGAGCCCCTGCGCTTCTTCCGCAACGAGGGCGACGGGACGTTCACCGATCGTTCGAGCGCCGCCGGACTGGACGGCCTCTTCGGCGGGCTGCACGTCGTCCAGACCGACTACGACAACGACGGCTTCCTCGACCTGTTCGTGCCGCGCGGCTCGTGGCTCGGCGAGGAAGGGCTTCACCCCAACTCGCTCTTGCGCAACAACGGCGACGGCACCTTCACCGACGTCACCGAGGCGGCGGGCCTGCTCACCTTCCACCCGACGCAGGTGGCGGCGTGGGCCGACTTCGACGGCGACGGCTGGCTCGACCTGTTCGTCGGCAACGAGTCCATCCCGGCGGACGTCATCCCCGCGGCGCTGGGGCAGGAGGACACCTCCAAGCGGCCGACGCACCCCTCGGAGCTGTACCGGAACAACCACGACGGCACCTTCACCCGACAGGACGCCGACGTCGCCTACATCAAGGGCGCGGTCTGGGGCGACTACGACAACGACGGGCGGCCGGACCTGTACGTGTCGCGCCTGGGCGGCGCCAACGGCCTCTACCACAACGACGGCCCCGACGCCGAGGGCCGCTGGCGGTTCACCGACGTCGGCGTCGAGGCCGGCGTCACCGAGCCGCGCTTCAGCTTCAGCGCCTGGTTCTTCGACTACGACAACGACGGCTGGGAGGACATCGGCGCCGCCGACTACGGCCAGCCTGCGATGGGCCGCACCGCCGAGCTGATCGCGGGCTACCTCGGCCTGCCGACCGAGGGCGACCACCCGCACGTCTACCGCAACAACCGCGACGGCACCTTCACCGACGCCAGCGCGTCGCTCGGCCTCACCCGCCCGACGTTCACCATGGGCAGCAACTTCGGCGACGTCGACAACGACGGCTGGTTGGACCTCTACCTGGCCACCGGCGACCCGCAGTTCGAGTCGCTGTACCCCAACCGGCTGTACCGCAACGACGCCGGCGTCCGGTTCCAGGAGGCGACGAGCGCGGCCGGGGTCGGGCACATCCAGAAGGGGCACGGGGTCGCCTTCGGCGACGTCGACAACGACGGCGACCAGGACATCTGGCTGAACCAGGGCGGCGCGTACGCCGGCGACGGGTACCAGAAGGTGCTGTTCCTCAACCCCGGCCACGCGAACCGCTGGCTGACGCTCCAGCTCCAAGGCACCCGCGCCAACCGCGCCGCCATCGGGGCGCGGGTGAAGGTGACCTTCGACGAGGCCGCGGGCCCGCGCGACATCCACGCGACCGTCGGCACGGGGTCGAGCTTCGGGGCCAACAGCCTGCGGCTCGAGCTCGGGCTGGGCGCGGCCACCGCCATCCGCGCGGTCACCGTTCGGTGGCCGGGGTCGGGGCTGGTCGAGACGTACACGGGGCTGTCGGTCGACCGCGCATATCGGCTGGTCGAGGGCACGGGCGTGCCCGAGGCGATCGCGCTGCGGCGCGTGCCGATCGCGGCGCCGTGACGGGCGGTGGCGGAGGAGGAGGGATTCGAACCCCCGTGGCATCGCTGCCCATCCGTTTTCAAGACGGCGCCGTTAGACCGCTCCGGCACTCCTCCCGGGGCCGTCAGTATAGCATGTCGGTCGGCGCCGCCGCCGAGGTCGCCGGCGCCCACAGCCGCTCGTAGACCTGCTCGATGCGGCCCGCGATCGAGGCCCAGCTGTAGCCCTCCGCCACGGCCACGCCGTGCAAGCCGAGCGCCTGCCGCAGCGCCGGATCGTCGATGATCGGCCGGAGCCGTGCCGCCAGCGCCGCCGGATCGCCGTCCGGCACCAGGAAGCCGGTGCGGCCGTCCTGGACGAGCGTGGCCAGGCCCCCGACGTTCGACGCGATCACCGGGGCCCCGCAGGCCATGGCTTCGAGCGCCACCATCCCGAAGCTCTCGTAGCGCGACGGCACGACGACGACCTGGGCCGCGTTGTAGAAGTACGGCAGTTCGTCCTGGGTCTGCGGCCCGAGCAGCGTGACGAAGTCGGCGATGCCGAGGTTCTCGCGCAGGCGGTGGATGCGCTGCATCTCGGCGGTCATCTCGGCCGGGTCGTCGGTCTTGTCGCCCCCGATGATGCACAGGCAGCTGTTGCGCGCCAGCTCGGGCTCGGCGGCGATGATCAGCGCCATGGCGCGCACGAGGGTGTCGAGCCCCTTGACGGGGTCGGGCCGCCCGACGAACAGGATCATCCGGTGGTCGGCGTCGAGGCCGAGATGGGCGCGCGCCGCGCGCGGATCCATGGGCCGGAAGAGCCGGAGGTCGACGCCCGGCGGGATCACCTCGATCTTGCCGGGCTCGGCGCCATAGAGGTCGACCATGTGCTGCCTGTCGATCGGCGTGGCCGCGACGATGGCGTCGGCGAAGGCCATGATCTCGGCCTCGACGCCGCGGCGCGGGCCGATCTCGGCCGTGGCGCCATCGCCCTGCGCGAGGTCCTTCATCGCTCCGAGGGTGTGGAACATGTGGACGATGGGGGCCGGGCGCCGCCGCGCCAGCTCGCGCGCCGCCCAACCGCTCATCCAATAGTGGCTGTGGTAGAGGTCGTACCGGGCCCCCTGCGATGCGATGAACGCCCGCACGCCCGCCACGAAGTCCGGCACGGCCGACCAGGCGTCGGCCTTGGACAGCGGCGCCTCGTCGCCCGCCGTCACGTGGATCACCCGCACGTTGGGCCCGAGGTCGGTGTCGGGGATGTGCGGCACCAGGCTGCTCTGCGAGCGCGTGAAGCAGTCGACGACGAGGCCCCGGCGGCCGAGCTGGCGCATCAGCTCGCGGACGTACACGTTCATGCCGCCGGTCTCCTTGCCGCCGGGCGCCGCCAGCGGGCAGGTGTGGTAGGCGATCATGCAGATGCGCCTGGGCGACGGCAACGGGCCTTCCAGGCCGAGCTCCAGCGCGTGGGCCCGCGCGTCGAGGGCGGTCCAGTCGGGTTCGTCGATCGGGCCACCGCCCGCGGGGTGCTGCCAGGGAGGCATGGGCGCTCCAGGGATGGGCACGGCGCCGGCGAGCGCGGCAGGTGGCCGCGATCCGGGGCGGGCAATCATAGCCCGCGGCGGCCGGCGGAGCCAGTCGCCGCGGGCGCCGGTGCGAGCGGGCGCCAGGCCCACCGGCAAGGGGTTGTCTGCTATATTTTGGGGGCTGCGGGCGCCGGCAGATGTCGGCCCCAGAAGGCTGCGGCAAGCAAAGCGTCAGGAGCATTCCAGGTGTCCATCAGGCCCATCGTCTCGGTCGGCGACAACGACCGCGTGCTGCGTTCGACCGCGCGGCCCGTGCGCCGGATCGACCGCCGCATCCGCAACCTCATGCACGACATGATCGAGACGATGCGCGACGCCAACGGCGTGGGCCTGGCCGCGCCGCAGATCGGCCTCGACCTGCAGGTGTTCGTGGCCGAGGTGCCCGAGGACATCGACGATCCCGACAGCCCGGTCCGGACGTATGCCCTGGCCGACCCCGAGGTCGTGTGGGCGTCGGAAGCCAAGGTCGAGGGTCGCGAGGCCTGCCTCTCCATCCCGGAGCTGTTCGGCGACGTCCCGCGCCACGTCCAGATCAAGGTGCGGGCCCTCGACCGGACCGGCCGCCGCGTCGAGCTCGACCTTCACGACTTCGAGGCACGGGTGTTCCAGCACGAGATCGACCACCTGCACGGCGTCTTGTTCCCCGACCGCGTCACCGGCCTCGACAAGCTGTACTTCCTCGAGGAGAACGACGCCGGCGAGCTCGTCCGGGTGCCGTACGCCGTGCCGGCGGTGTGATGCCGGCCCAGCAGAGCCATTTGGTGCGCGCCCGGCCCGCCGGTATACTGAAATTTGTTGCGCCCCCATCGTCTAGGGGACCAGGACATCACCCTTTCAAGGTGAAGACGGGGGTTCGAATCCCCCTGGGGGTACCACAACGCTGGTTCGGCCGCGGCTTTTCCGCCGCGCGTGGATGGTGACCGAGTTGGATTCCGCGCACCCCTTGCCGCCCCAGCCGCCCGTGGACCTCGCCGGCGCCGATGGCGCTCCGCGGCGCTTGTCGATCGGCGACGTGGTCGACGTCGCGCGCGGCGGGCGCGGAGTCCGCCTCCTTGAGGAGGATCCGGCGCGCCAACGCCCGCTCGAGCGCGCGATGGCCGCCTCGGCCGCGTGGGTGGACGCGCAGGTCGCCGACCTCGAGGCCGGCACCCCGCGGCCGATCTACGGCATCAACACGGGGTTCGGCGCGCTGGCCGGCCGCGAGACGTTCCGCTCGCGGTACCACGCCCGCGTCCTGTCGCGCAACCTCCTCGTCAGCCACAGCGCCGGCACCGGCGACCCGCTCGACGAGGACGTGGTGCGCGCGGGGATGTTGATCCGGAGCCACCAGCTCGCGAGCGGCCGGTCGGGCATCCGGGTCGGCGTCGTCAACCGCCTGCTCGCGATGCTGAACGCCCGGGTATACCCCCGGGTGCCGAGCATGGGATCGCTCGGCGCCAGCGGCGATCTCGCCCCGCTGGCGCACCTCGCGCGGATCATCAGCCGGCCGCCGGCGCCGGGCCCGGGCGACGCGGCGCTGCCGCTCGACGCGTCGGAGGGCGACGCGTGGATCCCGTGGGACGCGGCGGCGTCGGGCGCGAGCACGAACGCCGCGTCTCCGGACGGCCCTTCGGCCCCCGATCACGTCACGCGCGACCCCGTCACCGGCGCCGCGTGCCGCTGGCGGGCCGTCGACGGGCGCACCGCGATGGCGCTGGCCGGCGGCCAGGTCGTGCTCGAGGCCAAGGAAGGGCTGGCGCTGGTCAACGGCGCCACGTTCTCGGCGGCGCTCGCGACCTTGGCGGTCGCCGACGCCGACCGCATCCTGGCGCACGCCGAGGTCGCGGCCGCCATGACGCTCGAGGCCATGCGCGGCTTTCGCGACCCGTTCCTGCCCGAGGTGCACGCCGCCCGTGGCTTCGCGGGTGCCGCCGCGGTCGCCGCGCGCGTGCTGGCGCTGACGGCCGGGTCGACGCTGCTGGACCCCGCGGACCGCGCGCGCGACCCCGAGCGGGTGCCGCCGCAGGATCCGTACTCGGTGCGCTGCCTGCCGCAGGTGCTCGGCGCGGCGCGCGACGCCCTCGACGTCATCCGGCGCACCGTGCGGACCGAGATCAACGCCGCGGTCGACAACCCGCTGATCTTCCTCGACCTGCCCCGGGCCTACAAGGCGGTGAGCGGCGGCAACTTCCACGGCGCGCCGCTGGGCTACGCCATGGACTGGCTCAAGATCATCGCCGCCGACTGCGCCAGCCAGTCCGAGCGGCGCACCTTCAAGCTGACCGACTACCGGTTCCACGACGCGCGGCGCCAGGCCGTATCGCTGCCGATGTTCCTCGTCCGCGCCGCGCCGGGGACCCAGGGCCTCGACAGCGGGCTGATGATCGCGCAGTACACCGCGGCGGCGCTGACGTCCGCGGCCAAGACGCTCGCCCATCCCGACAGCGTGGACTCGATCCCGTCGAGCGCCAACCAGGAAGACCACGTGAGCATGAGCATGAACGCCGGCCTGCACCTTCGCCGGCTGCTCGCGCACGTCGAGGGCGTCTTCGCCATCGAGCTGCTCGCCGCCGCCCAGGCGCTCGACCTGCGCGCCGGCGACGGCACGGTCGGCGCGGGCACCGCCGCCGCGCACGCCTGCATCCGGTCGCGCGTTCCGTTCCTCGCCGCGGATCGCGCGCTGGCGCCGGACATCGACGCCGTGGTGCGCTTGATGCGCACCGGCGCGGTCCTCCGCGCCGTCGACGCAGCCGTGGGCCCGGCGCCGCGGCCTTGGGAGGACGGGGCGTGAGCCAGGGCTTTACAGAACCGCCGATCGGGTATACAAATGAGGCGGCGGACCGGGCGGCCGCCGATCACGCGAGGAAGGGGAGCGAGAGCATGCCCGCACAGGTCATCACGGTGACGTCGGGGAAGGGGGGCGTGGGCAAGACCACGGCCACCGCCAACCTCGGCGTCGCGCTGGCCGCGCGCGGACGCAACGTCGTGGTGGTGGACGCCGACATCGGGCTGCGCAACCTCGACGTCGTCATGGGGCTCGAGAACCGCGTGGTCTACAACCTGATCCACGTGATCCGCGGCGTGACGCAGGCCGAGAAGGCCCTGATCCGCGACAAGCGCGTGCCGGGCTTGATGCTGCTCGCCGCCGATCAGCATGCCGACAAGGACGACGTCTCGCCGGACGAGATGGACGCGCTGTGCGCGTCGCTGCGCCCATTCGCCGACTACATCATCGTCGACTCGCCGGCCGGCATCGAGCAGGGCTTCCGCAACGCCCTGGCGCCGGCCGACCAGGTGGTGCTCGTGACCACTCCGGAGGTGTCGGCCGTGCGCGACGCCGACCGCGTCATCGGCCTGGTCGAGGCCACCGGCAAGCCGTCGCCGCGCCTGATCCTCAACCGGATCAAGCCCGAGCTGGTGGCCCAGGGCGACATGATGACAACCGACGACGTCGTCGACGTGCTGCGCATCGAGCTCCTCGGGATCGTGCCCGAGGACGGCGCCATCGTGGCCGCCACCAACCGCGGCGAGCCGGTGGCGTTGCAGGCGGGCTCGCGCGCCGGGCAGGCATTCCACAACATCGCCGCCCGCATCGAAGGCGAGCGCGTGCCGTTCATGACGCTGGACGCCAGCCAGCAGAGCTTCCTCGACCGGCTCTCGAGCCTGTTCCGCTCCGGCCACGGGCCCGCCGGGGGGGCGCGGTGAGCCGCTGGCTGGGCCGGCTGCGCGGGCGGTCGGCGGACCACGAGCGCTCGGGGGCCGTGGCGCGCGAACGGCTCAAGCTGGTGCTGGAGTACGACCGCGCGCAGATCACGTCGGCGCAGCTCGACGAGATCCGCGCCGAGATCATCGACTCGATCTCGCGGCACGTCTCGGTCAACCGCGCCGACGTGCGCGTGACGCTCGAGCGGGACGGCCGGCTCGTGGCCGAGATCCCGCTGGACAGCGCGCGCCCCGCCCCCGGCGGCGGGCGCTAACCGGGCCTCCCCCACGTGGCCGGCACCGCCATCTCCGCGCCGCGCGCCCGGCGGACGCCGCGCCTGCCGTGGCGGCGTGTCCGCGCGATCGACTGGCCGCTCGTCGTGGCCGTGGCGCTCGCGATGCTCGCCGGCACGCTGATGATCTACAGCGCCACCCTCCGGATGGAGGCGGCCACGACGTGGGACGACCTCGTCGTCAAGCAGGCGGTGTTCGCGGCGATGAGCACCGCCATCCTGCTGCTCATGACCCTGACGGAGTACCGCGTGCTCCTTGCGCTCTGGGTCTGGCTCTACGCCGGCGTCGTCGTGGGCCTGCTCGCGCTCTTCTCGCTCGGCCAGGTCTTGGGCGGGGCGCAGCGCTGGTACGACCTCGGCAGGGTGGCGGTGCAGCCCAGCGAGTTCTCCAAGGTCGTCCTGGTGATCTGTCTGGCCGCGTACTTCGAGCGGCACGACGTGCGCCAGCTGCGGCATGTCGTGATCTCGCTCGGCCTGGTGGCGCTCCTGGCCTTCCTGGTCGTGCTGCAGCCCAACCTGTCGACGGCGATCCTGCTCGGCGTGATCTGGCTCGGGATGGCGTTCGCCGCCGGGATGCGGCCGCTGCACTTCAGCCTGCTGGCGCTGCTCGGCGCACCCACCCTCTTCATCGCCCTCAAGACCAACCTCCTGCGCGACTACCAGCTCGAGCGCGTGCGCGTGATGCTCGACCCGACGTTCGACGCCAGCGGGAGCGGCTACCAGAGCATCCAGTCGCTGATCGCCGTCGGCAACGGCGGGCTGTGGGGGCGCGGCTTCGCGAGCGGGATGCAGACCCAGGGCGGCTGGCTGCCGCTGATGTACACCGACAACATCTTCGCGCTCATCTCCGAGGAGCTCGGCTTCGTCGGCGGCCTGGCGTTCCTGCTGCTCCTCGGCTTCATCGTGTGGCGCGTGTTCCGCGCGGCGTCGGTGGCGCAGGACTTCGCCGGCTCGCTGATCGCGATCGGGGTCGGCACCTACCTCCTGGCGCAGACGTTCGTCAACATCGGGGTGGTGCTCCAGCTCCTCCCGGTCACCGGGATCTCGCTGCCGCTGATCAGCTACGGCGGGTCGAGCGTGCTGGCCGTGCTGACGGCGATCGGGCTCGTCCAGAGCGTGCTGGTGCGCCGCAAGCCGCTGGAGTTCGCGTGACGACCGGCACGGGCATGCCGGCCGCGGGCGTGCGGGTGCGCATCGCGCCGTCGCCGACGGGCTACATGCACGTCGGCACGGCGCGCACGGCGCTCTTCAACTGGCTCTTCGCGCGCCAGCAGGGCGGCGCGTTCGTCCTGCGCGTCGAGGACACCGATCGGACCCGGCTGGTGCCGGATGCGATCGACGACCTCATGGCGGGGCTGCGCTGGCTGGGCATCGCGCCCGACGAGGGTCCCGGCATCGGGGGCGACGCCGGGCCGTACCTGCAGAGCGAGCGACTGGCGATCTACCGGCCGTACGCCGAGCGGCTCGTGGCCGAGGGCCATGCCTACCGCTGCTTCTGCTCGGCCGACCGGCTGCGCGGGGTCCGCGAGGCGCGCCAGTCGGCCGGCCAGAAGATCGGCTACGACCGCCACTGCCGCGACCTCCCGCCGGAGGCCGGCGCACGCCGGGCGGCGGCCGGCGAGCCGCACGTCGTCCGGCTGAAGATGCCGCTCGCCGGCGCGGCGACGCTGCACGACGTGCTGCGCGGCGCGATCGTGTTCGACGTGGCCGAGATCGAGGACGTCGTCCTGGTCAAGACCGACGGCTTCCCGACCTACCACTTCGCGGTCGTCGTCGACGACCACCTCATGGGCATCACCCACGTCCTGCGCGCCGACGAGTGGATCCCGAGCGCGCCGATCCAGCTCCAGCTCTACGCGTGCTTCGGGTGGGACGAACCCGTTTGGGCGCACCTGCCGCTCGTGCTCAACCCCGACGGCGGCGGCAAGATGTCGAAGCGCAAGACCGTCGGCCCCGACGGGCGGCCCCTCGAGCAGATGACGCTGGTGCGCGAGTACCGCGCGGCCGGCTACCTGCCGGAGGCGATGTTCAACTTCCTGGCCCGGCTCGGCTGGTCGTACAGCGGCGCCGAGGAGGTGTTCTCGCGCGCGCAGGCGATCGAGCGCTTCCGCGTGGAGGACGTCAAGCCGTCGCCGGCCGCGTGGAACCCCGAGAAGCTGGACTGGCTGAACGGCGTCTACATCCGGGGCCTGGAGCCCGACGACCTGGCGGCGCGGCTGGCGCCGTTCTTCGAGCGCGCGGGCCTGGCGGCCGACCTCGCCCGGCTGCGCGCCGTGGTGCCGTTGATCCAGCCGCGCATCGAGACGCTGGCGGATGCGCCGGGCCTGGTCGACTTCCTGTGGGCCGACGCCGTGGCCCCCGCGCTCGAGGAGCTGGTGCCCAAGGGCCTGGACGCCGCCTCGACGGCGGGCCTGCTGGCCGCGGCCGAGGCGACGCTCGGCGCGCTGGCGGCGTGGGACCATGCCGCGATCGACGCCGCGCTGCGGGCGCTGGCGGCCGAACGCGGGCTCAAGGCCGGTGTCGCCTTCCAGCCGATCCGCCTGGCCATCGCCGGGCGGTCGGTGGCGCCGCCGTTGTTCGAGACGCTCGAAGTGCTGGGCCGCGACGCGACGCTCGCCCGCCTGGCGGCGGCACGGGCCCGGCTGGCGGCGCAACCGTAGCCGTGCACGCCGCCCCCATCGACCTGCGTTCCGACACCGTCACGCGGCCGACGCCGGCCATGCGCGCGGCGATGGCGGCGGCCGAGGTCGGCGACGACGTGTTCGGCGAGGACCCGACCGTCAACCGGCTCGAGGCGATGGCGGCCGAGCGGGTCGGCAAGGCGGCGGGGCTGCTCGTGGCCAGCGGGACCCAGGGCAACCTCGCGGCGCTCCTGGCGCACTGCGGCCGCGGCGACGAGGTGATCCTCGGCGACCAGAGCCACACGTTCGTCTACGAGGCGGGCGGGTCGGCGGCCGTGGGCGGCATCCATCCGCGCCCGGTGGCCACCGAGGCGGACGGGACGCTCGACGTCGCGGCCGTCGAGGCCGCGGTGCGCCCCGACAACGTGCACTTCCCGCCGACGCGGCTCGTCTGCCTCGAGAACACCCACAACCGCTGCGGCGGGGCGGTCCTCGGTCCCGCGTACATGGCCGCCGTGCGGGGGGTGGCGGACCGGCACGGCCTGGCGGTCCACCTCGACGGCGCCCGGCTGTTCAACGCGGCCGCGGCGCTCGGCGTGCCGGTCGGCGACCTGGCGCGCGACGCCGACTCGGTGACGTTCTGCCTTTCGAAGGGGCTGGCGGCGCCGATCGGCAGCGTGCTGTGCGGCCCGCGGGACTTCGTCGACCGCGCGCGCCGGGCGCGCAAGCTCCTCGGCGGCGGCATGCGCCAGGCGGGCGTCATCGCGGCGGCGGGCATCGTCGCGCTCGAGACGATGGCGGACCGCCTGGCGGACGACCATGCCAACGCCCGCCGGCTGGCCGAGGGGCTGGCCGACTTGCCGGGCATCGTGCTCGACCCAGGGCGTGTGGCGACCAACATCGTGATCTTCGCGCTGCGGCCCGAGGCCGGGTCGCCCGACCAGCTCGTCGCGGCGGTCGCCGCGCGCGGCGTGCGCGTCCTGGCCATCGGCGGGCCGCGGCTGCGCGCGGTGACGCACTACGAGGTGTCGGCCGGCGACGTCGAGCGCGCGATCGGGGCCTTCGCGGCGGTGCTGCGCGGCGGGTGAGGCGCCGCGGGGGCGGGTGGGGCCTTGCGGAGCACCGGTCAGGCGTCCGATGCGTGGCGCGAATCGGTGCGATTCACGGGGGAACGCACGCAACGTCGGCCTGGGACGCACTCCAGTTGCCGCCCGATGCCGGACCGGAATGCGTCGGCCCCGGCGAGATTTGACGCGCCGCTGCCGTCACGTATACTTCCCCTTCGTCCACGCGGGGGCGTGGTGTAGCGGTTAACATACTGGCCTGTCAAGCCAGAGACCGCGGGTTCGAATCCCGTCGCTCCCGCCACGGCAAGCCGAAGGCCGCGACATCGCAAGGATGTCGCGGCCTTCGTGCGTTCCTGCCCGGCGCATCCCGGTCAAGCACGGCGTGCGGGAGCGGCGCGCACACCGGTCCCGTCGCGAGGTCCGTCCGCAGCGCGGCCCGCCCCGCAATCGTGCGGCGGGGCGGGCCGCGGGATCACCCTCACGGGCAACTGGCCTTGAACACCAGGCCGTTGAAGATCGGGTGGTACGGCTGGTTCGGGTTTCGCAGCGCCAGGCACGTCCGCAGCGGGTTGTCCGGGCCCACCGGTCGGTTGGGGTTCATGGGCATGCCCCAACCGGCCACCCGCGAGGGGTCGGCCATGGCCTGGTTGATGGCCGCCGGCGGCACGCGCCCCTGGAGGTCGCGCCCGACCTGCGGCCCGCCGCCGGCGGCCGCGACGGTCGGGGACGGGGTCGGCGAGGGCGGCGTGGTCGGCCGCGGGCGCGGGGTCGGCGTCCCCGTGGGGCCGGCGGTCGGCACCACTCCGGTGGGCATCGCCGTCGTCGTCGCGGCCGCCGTCGGCGTGCTCGACTGCATCCCCGACTTCAGGAGCAGCGGGAGGTACCGCCGCCCGCTCCGCAGGCCTCCCGATCCCGACGTGCCGCGGGCCGCACCCACATGGCTCGCCAGGTCGGCGGCGCCGACGGCCGACGTGTCGGTGACCACGGCGGCCAGCGGCTGGTCGGCGGTGACGAAGGCCGCGCCGTAGCGGCCGGCCGGCAGGGCGGCGATGACGGGCGGCCACCACTGGTGCGCGCCGCCGGGGGGGATCGTCGCGGTGCAGGCGGCCCCGCACGCCGCGGTCGAGCCGTCCTGCAGCAGCACCGTCAGCGTGGCCTCGGTGGGCGCCGTGCCGAGGTTCATGACGTGGAACGCGGTCGAGACGCGGGCCGCCGTGTGCTGGTTGCGCCACAAAGGCAGCAACACCGACGTCGCTCCGTCCTCGGCGCGCATGGCGTTGTAGCCTGCGGCGAGCCCGCCGGGCCGCGCGGTCTGGAGCACGGTGGCGACGACCTTGCCGCCGGTGGCCTCGACCACCGCCGCGGCCGTGCAGCCCGCCGGCAGCGGGCCGGCGGGCGGCGTTTGGTCGATCGTCGCCGACCCGCCGGCGTCGACCGTGATCGAGGGCGAGCGATACGTCTGCCCGGCACAGGCGCCGGCGACGCCGGTGTACGCGAGGGCCACGGACGCCGGGGACGCACCGTCGACGTTGACGACGTCGATGCGCGAGCTTTGCACGATCAGCGCGGTCGGGTCGCCCGGATCGACCGGCGCCGCGGCATGGACCACCGGCGCGAACAAGCGCTCGGCCGCCTGGTCGACCGGGACGCCCTGGAAGCCGTACACCCCCCTCTGGCTCGTCTCGTCGTCGACGAACGCCTGGACCGCTACGGGCACGCTCGAGCGGATCCGAAGGTGCCCGATGGTGCCCCCGGGCACGGTGGCGAACTGCGGAAAGCGGCCCAGGTCGAGCGTGGCGGACGTGCCCGGCGCGATGGCGATCGTCGTCGACGCCGCCGGCGCCGCGCTGCCGCGTGCGACGAAGTCGACGGCGACGCTGGCCTGCTGGCCGGTGTCGGTGTTCTGGACCGACACGATCGACGTCTGGCCCCCGAACGCCTTCACCGCGGGCGCCACGACGATGTCGGTGCCGGGCGGGCTGTCCTCGTAGAGCGCGGCGCCGCCGCTGACGTTCCAGTCCGTCCGGCAGATCACCCGGATCTCGCGATCGGAGCTGAAGATCCCGGCAAAGGCGCCGTTGGCCAGGACGCTCTCGTTGGGCAGGTAGAAGTTCGCGGCCGCGCCGGCCGGAACGTTGGGCCGGCTGATCGACACGGGGGCGCCACCGCCCTGCTTGTACAGGTCCACCACGACCGTGGCGGGCTGCGCCCTGTCGAGGTTGACCACCTGGCAGCCCACGACGCCGGCGCCGGAGATGCCGGCGAGGCGCGCGGCATGCACGGGCGACGTGGTCGCGATTCGGTCGTTCGGGCCGCCGGCGGCGAGCGCGGCGAGCGCGGCGGCGGCGGCGATGGCGAGCGCGGCGAGCCGGCGCAACACGAGCCTGCCGCGACGATGGGCGGCGGCGTGCAGGAAGGGATGGTCGGCGGGGCGACGGCGGTGGGAGCGGAACATCGGGCCTCCTTCGGTGGGTGTGGGACGGTACGCGTACATGCAACCACCGGGTGCGGCGACTTCGGACACGCACGCGCGCGCGGGTCGGAAGCGCCGCGACGCGCTGCCGCGTGGAGCGGGGAGCGTGGGGGCATGGCCGCGGTGGTCGACTGCCCCAACGACGTCAAGACACCGCCTTGGCTTGCACGGCCGCCGCCGGGCCCGGTCGGGGCGGCCCCGGCTAGCGCGCCCCCACCGCCGCCAGCGCCCGGTCGTGGGCCTCGGCGTAGTGCACCGCCAGCTTCATCCAGTCGAAAGCGTCGGCGTGGTCGTTCGTGGCGTTGCGCTGGCTGATCCGGTCGCGCCGCGACTGCCGGCAGAACTCGACGAGGATCCGCGCCAGGTCCGCCGCGCTCTCGTGGAAGCCCCGCCCCTCGCGCCGCAGCACGTAGGCGCCCCAGTGGTCGTGGCCGGGCATGTGCGCCTGCACGTACCGCCCGAACCCGGCCAGGTCGCTCGACACGGCCGGCACGCCGGACGCGATGCACTCCAGCGGCGTGTAGCCCCACGGCTCGTAGGCCGACGGGAAGACGCCGAGGTGGCAGCCGCGCACGAAGTCGTCGTACTCCATCTTCCACAGCGGGTTGGCCGGCGTGATGAACTCCGGGTGGTAGACCACCTTGACCGGGTGCTCCGCGGCGTTGTCGAGCCACAGCGCGCGGATGTGCGCCAGCACCGGGTCATGACCTTCGTCCTCGATGTCGTGGGTCGTCACCGGGGGCAGCCCGTCACGCCGCCACGCGTGCATCGTCCGCCGCAGCCGCAGCATCCACGTCTCGTCGACGAGGTCGCTGAGCTTCGGAATCTCGCCGCTCGTGACGTGGTCGAAGAACTTGGCGCCGACCTGGCTGGTGATGGCCTGACAGGTGTCGTAGAGCTCGCGGATGATCCCGCGGCTGCGCAGGCACTGGCGGTTGATCTGCACGCCCCCGCGCTGGGTGACCACGAAGAACACCACCGTCACGCCGAGGGGCTCGGCCTTGAGCTCGGCGTTGAGCCGGGCCATCGTCTCGAGGCACAGGTCGAAGCCCTTGTTGTGCGGCTCGTAGCGGCCCGACGTGAACAAGTACAGCGTGTTCTCGAGGTCGAAGCTGTAGTACGGGAAGAAGTGGCTGCGCACGAAGCGGTGGATCTGCTCCTTGTGCTCGGCATGCAGCGACTGGAAGCGGTGCTTGGCATCGAAGCGCTGGATGTTCAGGCCGTTCGGGAGGTAGGCGTCCGGCGCCCGGCCCAGGAGGAAGCGGCACTCCTCGCCCGTCACCTCGCTGACGGTCGTGAACACGTGCGCGCCGTGCGCGCACGCCCGCTCGATGCCGTGCGCCGCCTCGATGCCGTAGCGCGCGGCCTCCGCGGCCGGGTCGAGGTAGGGCAGCGCCGGGTAGAGCTGGTCGTGGTTGGGCGCGAGGTAGCGCCCGAGCAGCGTGGCGTGCGTCGTGAACACGGTGGCGATGGGCAGGCCGTCGCGGCGGATCAGCGGGATGGCCAGGCCGCCCATCCACTCGTGGAAGTGGGCGATCAGCGGCTGCGCGGTGCCGCGGCGCACGAGGGCGGCCATGAGCTGGCGCACGGCGTGGGCGAACGACACCACGTCGTCGATGAGCGGGTCGTCGGGCGGCGTCGACAGCCCGTGGTCGGCCCACAGGAAGTACTTCATCCGGTCGAGGTCGGCGCGCGGGACGCGGTGGTTGAGGAGGATGACCTGCGGCCGGCCGGTGACGAGCCAGCGCCCGTACCGCGCGCGCACGCCGGCCGCCGCGAGGGCCTCGAGCGCCTCGGCCAGGCGCCCGTCCGGCGGGGCCGGCTCGAACTCGAGGAGCGCCGAGCCGAGGTTGTCGGGCCCCACCAGGCAGTAGCGGTCGCCCCAACGCGCGTTCATCGCGGGGACCTTGCTCCGCAGCACCTGGTAGATGCCGCCGATCTGGTTGCAGACCTCCCAGGCGATCTCGAACAGGAGGGGCGGGGCGTCGCCCGACCGGTCGCCGCCGCCGTCGGTCGCGCCGACCGCGGCGCGGACCGCCGTCGCGACGCCGGCGTGCCCGTTGGCGGGGCCGTCGTTGCGGCTGCCGTTGCGCACGGCGGCCTGGGGCGGGGCAGGCGGATCGACGGTGCGAGTCGTGCTCATGACGGTCCCCCGTTGGGTCGACCAGGGTCGCAGGTGTCGAGCGATCGCGTCGGGGCGACCGCTGGCGCCGCTGGCAGATCGACGTGTGCCCTCGCCATCGTCGCTTCCGACCCTGGCTGCATTATACCCCCATCCGCTTGCGCCAGTAACGCACGATCCCGTCGACCGACATGAAGAGCGGGTTGGCGAGCTCGTAGGCGGCCCAGACATCGTCCGGGACGTCCCGCGCGCGACCCCGGCTCCACGCCGCGTAGTCGCGCACCAGCGCGTCGCGGTCCAGGCCCGCGGCCATGCCGGCGCGGATGAAGTCGGTGGCGGCGTGCAGCACCTCGCGCAGGGCCGGCAGATGGGCGGCCGGTTCGCCGCACGGGCCGAAGTGCGTCGGGTAGAGCGTGGCAAGGTCCAGGCCGGACAGCCGGTCGAGCGTGCGGTCCCACGCCTCGCGGTCGAATTCCGGCGGCGGTGCCGGCAGCGCGATCAGCGACTGGCCGGGCAGGCGCACGCCGGCGGCGTCGCCCGTGAAGGCGACGTCGCCGATGCGGTACACCAGGTGGTGGCCGGCATGGCCCGGCGCGTCGATGGCCGCGACTTCCAGGCCGGCCACGTCGATCACGGCGCCGTCGGCCAGCGGGACGAGCCGGTCGGGCGGCACCGGCAGCATGTCGCCCCACAGCCGATCCATGGCGTCGCCGTAGATGCGCGCCGCGCTGGCCAACAGCCGCGACGGGTCGGCGAGGTGGGGCGCGCCGGCCGGGTGGACGTAGATCTGCGCGCCCCGCGCCGCCCACCACCCGGCCGCGCCCGCGTGGTCGAGGTGGATGTGGGTCACCAGCACGTGCCGCACGTCGCGCGGGGCGCAGCCATGGTCCGCCAGCGCGGCCGTGAGCGCGCCGACGGTCGAGCCTGGCCCGCACTCGACCAGGATCGGCCCGCCGGGGGCGTCGAGCAGATAGGCCGCCACCGCCTGCGGCGTGCCCTGGAAGTCGAGGTCGAGGGTGTGGATCTGCACGCGGATGCTCCCGAAGTCCGGATCGCCGCCAAGGTGGCCGTATCGCGCGCCCCGGTTCCTGCGTCCCTAAAGAACAAGACGGGCGTGCGCGGACGGCGCAGGCTTGAGCATAGCATGCGCCGCGCGGGGGAGCCGATCGCGATCGCCGGACGCGGGGACCGGTCGGCGCACGGGCGTCGCCGTGGTTGGGTATTCGATTCGCCGGTTGGGTTATTGGCCGCTTGAGGAGTGGGGATGAGCAGCGACCGGGTCGCCGTATTCATCGATTTCGAGAACATCGCGATTTCCGCCCAGGGCTCGTACGGCGAGTGCGACTTCGGGGCCATCATGCGCGAGGCCGAGCGCTGGGGCAACTGCATCATCCGGCGCGCCTACGCCGACTGGACGCGGTTCAAGGGCTACAGCGAAGACCTCATCGAGCACTCCGTCGACCTGACGCAGCTCTTCGCGTACGGCGGCGGTCGGACGCGCAAGAACGCGGTCGACATCCAGCTCGTCGTCGACGTGCTCGAGACCGCGCTGCTGAAGCCCGACATCGGCACGTTCGTCATCGTCGGCGGCGACAGCGACTACACCGCCATCGCGCGCAAGCTGCGGGCGTACGGCAAGAAGGTCGTCGGCATCGGCCTGCGTCAGGCGACGAGCGCGGTCCTGGTCAAGGCGTGCGACCACTTCGTGCTCTACGAGAGCATCGTCGGCATCGACACGGGCGCCGCCTCCGGCCGGCTGGACGAGGCCCGCGCGCTGCTCGTCGAGGCCCTCAAGCGGCGCACGGCGCGGCCGGGCGAGGAGCAGGTGCTGGCCGCGGCGCTCAAGCACACGATGCTGTCGATCGACAACACGTTCGACGAGGTCACGCTCGGCTTCCCGCAGTTCAAGGACTTCTTGCAGGCCCAGTCCGACATCGTGCAGATCCGGGTCATCGACCAGCAGCTGTGGGTGCGGTCGAAGGCGACGCCCGGCGCCACGCCGGCCGACGACCAGACGGCTGCGTACCGGGCCGCGCTGCGGTCGGCCGAGCTCCGGCTCTTCGACGGCAGCCGCGACCTCCGCACGGAGGTGCTCCAGGACCTCTACCACGTCCTGGCGGAGCAGCCGGGCACGCTGACGCTCAACGCCGCCGTGCTCGACCTGGCGGCGCACTACGATGCCGAGCAGATCCTGCGCGACCGCAACCAGGTCCGCGACGTGGCCAAGCTCGTGCGCTACGCCGACGTGTTCGAGCCCGTGCCCGGGTCGTTCCAGCTCGACCGGTTGACGCTCCGCCCGGGCCTCGACGAGCAGGCATTCGTCGACGCCTGCGAGAGCGTGTACCTCGGCGTGTTCCTCGAGAGCGGGCTGCCGGTCGCCAACGACCTGTTGGCCCAGCTCTTGTTCGGGAGCCTCGACGCGGCGCCGCGGATCGCGCACCTGGCGGAGCTGGCGCAGGCCCGGCTGCGGGTCGCCGACCCGGCCCAGAACGGCGCGGGATGGGCATGGCCGGCCCGCTTCAGGGAGCTGCCCGAGCTGCGGGCGGTCGTCGAGGAAGTCGAGGCGTGCACGCTCGACGAGCCGGCGTCGCTCGATCGCGCGGCCGACCTGGCCGCGCGCGGCCACGCCGTCCGCCCCAAGAGCTTCGAACAGGCGCGGCGGCACTTCCTCCAGGCGGCGCGCGTGATGCTCGACCTCTTGCGCCGCGGCGAGCCGGGCGCCAGCGAGATGGAGCTCGAGACCCTCATCGCCAGCTACTGCTTTGCCGCGGCCGGTGCCCGCTACCTCAGCTACGACTATACGCGTTCGGCGCAGTACTACCTGGCGTTCTTCGGCTTGATGCGCGAGACCCGCCCGGTGTGGGACAAGATGTACGGGCTGCTCCCGCCGATGCTGTCGTACTACCTCTCGACGGCGCTGCGACAGGCGCGCGAGCCGGTGGCGAGCTCGCCGGGCTACACCCACCCGGCGAACATGGCCATCCTGGTCCACGAGCACCCCAACCCGGAGGTCCACCAGCGCTGGACGGACCTGGTGGCCGACCTTCGGCGCGTCAACCCCACCATGGTGCGGCTGATCATCGACCGCCTCGAGGAGCTCGAAGTCGAGAAGGGGACGCCGGCGGCGGCGGAAACGCGCGACGCGTTGGCGGCGGTGGCTTGACGGCGGCTTCGCTTACACGCAGCGGCCGGGCGGCGGGTGAGCGTCTCGGCTCATGGCGCGAACACTGAATTTCTCGGGTGCTTCGTCGATTCTTCTCGGGAGGCGGCGCCGGCTGGTGGAGAAGACGCGCGACGGAGTTTCCTCGAACGGCTGCCGGGGAGCGCGGATCCGCTCGCTCTTGCCGCACGTGGTTCGTCTTCGCCGTGCTGGAGATCGGCGCCGGCGCGCTACGGCTGGACGACGAGGGATCGCAACGCGACCGCCCCGCCCCGCCCCACCGATCGAGGTGTTCGGCTTGGCGTCGGTCGACTTCCCAGCAGACCTGGACATGGTATCCGCGCACGCGCAACCGCAACAGCATGGTCTCACGATGGGTCCGTGCCACCACACGCGCAAGCCGTCAGCCACGTAGTCTCGACGGGCACGGATAATGGGGGCGCATTCTATCGCTGGCCACCCACTGGGGCTGCGGGCTTCCAGCCCGCTTGGACGGCCGGGCGGGCTGGAAGCCCGCAGCTCCAGGAACGATATCTTCAGACTTGACGACGACAGCGACGCCAAGGCACTGAAGCATCCAGCCATTCCTCCCCCAACAACGAGGTACGCCCGGTGATTGGTCCATTGGAGGAATTGAGTGTTGACAAGATTAGGGTCGTGTAGTATGATAAATTGCGCGCAAGGCCCCCATCCATCAGCGCGCGCGGTATGAAGTCTCTCTGACATGTATCTGAATACAAGTTCGTGACTGTGCCCCTGACCGTCACCGCTAAGGAGATTGTCCATGGGTAAGCGTTCAGCCGCTGATCACCGGTCACGCCAGTAGGGGCGAAGCATCCGCCGAGACGCATACCGCAGCCCGCCACACATCCTCGTCGGCGGATGC
>QEVT01000398.1 GCA_003576755.1 bacterium
CAAGCCGCCCGAGCACCGGCGCGACCGGGCGCACGTGGCGGTACTTGAGCGCCCGGATCGCGTCGCGCAGCGGCGGGGCGTAGACGCCGGCCGCCGTCGCCCGCTCGAACGGGGGCGGCTCGCCGCCGCAATCGGGGCAGCCGTCGACGGCGTCGCGCGGCGCCCCGCACCACGCGCAGCGCGGGTGGGGCAGCGCCGCGATCGCGCCGGTGCACCGCGGGCAGAGCCAGTGGCCGGGCGCGCCGCACGCTTCGACGACGCAGCGCGGGGGATAGATCAGGTCGAGCATCGCCTGGTGAAGGGTCGACCACGCCCGTGACATCGGGGCATCCTCCTCTGGCCAGCGTGACGCCGCGGCGCTCGGGCCGCGGTCGACGGGCGCGGCCCGACCGACGGCGCCGCGCGTGGCCTGATGAGGGTACGGCGCGCGACGCCGCGATTCCAGCAAGCGTTTCTCGTGTCCGGGCTGCCGGTGACCCGCATGCCTGCGATACGGTATACTCTGGCCTGTCCCGCTCGTGCGTTCCTCCGACCAAGGCAAGGAGTGCGCCATGCCCGCTCGCCCCGGCGCCGCCGGCGCCTGTCGCGCCGCGAGACGCCTCATGACCATCGCGCTCGTCGTCGGCGGCGCGCCCCTGACGGCGTGGGCGGCGGATCCCGATGCTGCCGACGATTACGGCGGCCAGCTCCACGGCAGCTACGACGTCGCCTGGGCCGTGGCGGTCGACGACGCCGGCGCCACGTACGCGGCCGGCTACACCGATTCGCGCGGCTTCCCGACCGCCAACGCAGCGCAGCCGGCGTACGGCGGCGGCGGGTACGACGCGTTCGTCGTCAAGCTCGACGCCGCCGGCCGGCTGGTGTATGGCACGTATCTCGGCGGCGAGGACGAGGACCGCGCCTACGGGCTGGCGGTCGACGGCGCGGGCGCGGCGTACGTCGCCGGCTACACCCACTCGGCGGACTTCCCGGCATCGGGCGGGTCGCGCCCGGCGGCGGGCGACAAGGACGCGTTCGTCGTCAAGCTGGCGCCGGACGGCCGACGCGTGCTGTGGGCGATGCGGTTGGGCGGCGCCGCGCGCGACCAGGGCCGGGCCGTGGCGCTGGCGCCTGGGGGCGACGTGGTGGTGGCCGGGTCGTCGGACTCGCTCGACTTCCCGGTGGTCGCCGCGCTCCAACCCCGGCTGTCCGGCCGCCGCGACGCGTTCGTCGCGCGCCTCGGCGGCGCCGACGGCGCCGTGCGCTGGGCGACGCTGCTCGGCGGCGGCCGCGACGAGCTGGCGTTCGGCGTCGCGGTGGACGGTGAGGGTCGCCCGACGGTGGCCGGCTACACGGCGAGCGCCGATTTCCCGCTCGCCGCCGCGGCGCAGTCGCGGCCCGGAGGCAGCACCGATGCCTTCGTGGCGCGGTTGGATGCCGACGGCCGGGGGCTGGTGTGGAGCACCTTCCTCGGCGGCGCGGGCGCCGAGCGGGCCGCGGGCGTGACCGTCGATGCTTCAGGGGCTGCGTTTCTGACAGGCTACTCCGAGTCGGCCGACTTCCCGGCCGACTCGGCCGCCGGCAGCGGGTCGGGCCGGGCGGGACCCGGGGGCGGCCGCGACGCCTTTGCGGCCAAGGTCGCGCCCGATGGGCGATGGGCCTGGCGGACGGTGATCGGCGGGCGGGCGACGGACCACGCGTTCGCCATCGCGATCGGTGCGGGCGGCACGCCGGCCGTCGCGGGCTACTCGCGGTCCACTGACTTTCCGGGTCAGCCGGCGCGCGGCGACGACGATCCGGACGACGGCGACGCGTTCGTGATCCAGCTCGACGGGGCGGGGCGCGTCGTGCCGGGCGGCGGCCGCCTGGCGGGGAGCCTCGACGACCGCGCCTATGCGCTGGCGGCCGGGCGCGGCGGATCGCTGCACGTGGCGGGCTACAGCTATTCGCCCGACCTCGCGCCGATCGGCGCCTTTCGGACCGTGCACGCCGGCGGGCGCGACGTCCTCGTGGGCGTGGTCGCCGCCGCTGCGGACGCGGATCGCGCGAACGGGTCCGACGCCGGCGGCTGGCGATTCAGCACCCTGATCGGCGGGCGGGGCAATGGCCCGGGCGCCATCGACCGTGCCGACATCGACGCCGGCGCCGTGGACGCTTCGGAGCTCGTGCGCCAGGGCGCGGTGCTGTTTCACGCGCCGTGGCGCGGCGTGGAGGGGCGGCGGCCCGACGCGCCGGCGCCCCGCACGGCCGGCGGAGCGGTGACCGGTCCCGCGGGCGTGATGCCACCCCCGCCGGTGCCGTTCTACCGGCGCGTCGGGGGCCCGGAGGCGCAAGCGTGCGTCGGCTGTCACAACCAGCTCGTCGATCGCGACGGGCTGGTGCGGCTGGTGAGCGGCGGCGCCGGCGACGGCGCCGCCAACGTCGTGGCCCTCCCCCGCGGCCTCGACGGCGCCGTCGAGCGCAACCCCAAGCCGGTCTTCGGCAGCGCCGTCAAGGCACGGCTCGCGGCGGAGATGTCGGCGGCGCTGGCCGCGTCGGCGCGCACCGCGCGTGAACGAGCGGCAGCGCGCGGCCAGCCCGTGGTCGCCGTCCTGGCGGCCAAGGGCGTGGGCTTCGGCGCGCTGGTGGCCCACCCGGACGGCACGCTCGACACCCGGGGCGTCGTCGGGATCGACGCCGATCTCGTCGTCAAGCCGTTCGGGGCCAAGGGCACCCTCGCCGGGCTGGACGAGGTGGTCGCGGGTGCCGCCGCGTCGCGCCTCGGCCTCGCGATCGGCGAGCGGCCGGCGCGCGGGAGCGCCCGCCCGGCCGACGGCGCCG
>QEVT01000399.1 GCA_003576755.1 bacterium
TTCGCGCGGCCGTCGCTGAGCACGATCATGGCCTTCGCGGCCCCGGGCCGCCGGCGCGGGCCGGTCAGCTCGGCGGTGGCGGCGGCGACGCCGAGGTCGACGCGGCTCTGCTCGCGGACGGCCACGCGCCGGAGCGCGGCGTGGAGCAGGCCGCGGTCGGACGTCAGGCCCTGCAGGGGGTGGGCCCGGTCGTTGAACGCGATCACCGCCACCCGGTCCTGGCCCGTGTCGAGGCGGATCCCCTGCCCCAGGAACGTCTCGGCGGCCTCGACGACGGCCTCGAGCTTCGGCCGCCCGCGTTCCGTGAGGCCGCGCATGCTGGTGGACGCGTCGATGACCAGCGCGACGTCGACGAACCGATCGGCGGGCGGGCAGCCGGGGTCCTTCAGGGCGATGGGCAGGAACACCGGCCGCGGCGGGATGGCGGTCGGTGTCGGCGTCGGTGTCGCGGTCGGTGTCGGCGTCGCGGTGGGGGGCGACGTGGGGGTGGCGGTCGCTGTCGGTGTCGCGGTGGGGGGCGACGTGGGGGTGACGGTCGCCGTCGCGGTCGGCGGGCTGGTGGGGGACCGCGTCGGCGTCGCGGTCTCGACCGTCTCCCTGCGGCAGTCGCCGCCCTGGACCACGCTCACGGTGTTGCTCCGCTCGTTGGCCACGTAGACCCGCCCGTTGACGGGGTTGACGGCGACGCCGGCCGGCTGGAGGCCGAGCGGGAGGGTGGCGACGACGGTGCGGCTGTCCATGCTGATCGCGCTGAGCATGCCGGACGGATGGGAGGTGTACACGCACCGGCGCGGCGGGTCGACCGCGACGAGCAGCGGCGGGCTGGCCAAGGGCACGGTGCCGGCCACGGTGTGTGTCGCGCCGTCGACGATCCACAGGCGCGGCGCCAGGAAGTCGGCCAGGTAGACGGTGTTGGTCGTGGCGTCGACGGCGGGGTGGCCGACGGCGGGGACCTCGAGGCGCGCGGCACGTGCCGCCAGGTCGATCACGGCGAGGCGCCCCGGAGAGGACAGCGCGACGTAGGCCAGGTCGGTCTGGGCGTTGACGGCGATCGTGTGGTTGGACCGGGCGGTGTCGATGTCGCGCACGGCCGTGTGCGTCGCGGCGTCGACGACCGTGAAGGTGCGGGCGCTGCGGGTGACGTACACCTCGCGCCGACCGGGATGGACCGCCAGGCCTTCGGGCGCCGACGGCAGGCCGCGGATGGTGTCGACCACGGTGTCGGTGGCGCCGTCGATGACCGACAGCGTGCCGCTGCCGTTGTTGAGCACGTAGGCCCGGTTGGCGCCGGGGTCCACGGCCACCTGGTACGACGGGGCGAGGCCGACGGCGATGGTGGCGACCACGGCGTTGGTGGCGCCGTCGATGACGGAGGCGGTGCCGGCGCTCCGATTGGCCACGTAGATGCGGTTGGTGGCGGGGTTGACGCCGACGCCGACGGGCTGCGTGCCGACGGCGACGTGGGTGATCAGGGTGGGGGCGGCCGGCCCGGGCTGGCCGTGGGCGAGCGGCGCACCGGGGAAGCCTGGGGCGGCGAGGCACGCGACGGCGGCGAGGGCAAGCGGGGCGGCGGGCGTCCAGATCCGGGCAGGCATGGCTCGTGCTCCTCCTCGGTCGCGTCGATCTCCGGCGTCGATCTCCCATGAGGTCGAGAAACCGCGCCGGGCCGTTTCAGCCCACGCTGCCGCTACCACACCCCCGGGAGCAGGCGGTAGCGCACGCGCCGGGCGTACTCGGCGTAGCCGGTGAGCTGCTCGCGCAGGAACCGGTCTTCGAGCGCGGTGCGGGCGATCAGCGCCGCGACGCCGAGGACGGCCGGCACGAGGGCCCAAGGCGAGCGCAGGATGAGCACCATGGCCAGCACGGTGGCCGCGGTGCCGACGTAGCCCGGGTGACGGACGTAGGCGTACGGGCCGCCGGTGACGGTGACGTGGCCGCGCTCGTGCTGGATCCGGACGAGCGTCTCGAAGAACGGGTTGGCGGCCATCGCCCACGCGGTCAGGGCGTAGGCCGCGATAAGCATGACGGCTCCCGTCACGGGCAGGGCGGGCGACCAGGGCTCGGCGCCCCGCAAGCGGTGTTCGAGGGCGGCGACGGCCGGTGTGATGAGCGCGAGCACTCCCCACAGCGCGGCGATCACGCGGTCCCACCGGGGTGCCTCGTCGACGTGCATGCGCGACCGCGCCGCGACGACGGCCAGGTGCCGGGGGGCGAACGCGATGCCGGCCACGAGCGTGATGCCGGCGAACAGGCCGAGCAGGAGCCACGCCTCGGGCCAGCGATACGTGCCGGCGATGCCGAAGAGCAGCACGCCCATGACCACGATGCTGCCGATGACCTGCGCCATGCGGATGACGACGTCGCGGCGCTGGGTGTCGGAGGGGGCGGGCGGAGGGGATGACATAGGCCCGAACATACCATAGGACTCGTCAAACAACAAGGCCACTGCTGGGAACGCCGGCATCTTGCCGGCCTGCGTCGTCCGATGCCGCCTGGAAGGCGGCGCTCCCAGGGTGGGTTCGCCTGCGTCACACAGGTTGGGCGAGGCGCGTGTCCAGCCGAGCAGCCTAGACCTGGGGCTGAAGGGTGGTGACCAGTGGACTGGCGCGGTTTGCCTGCTCACTGTCCCAGGTGATGAGCGGCACGCCGAGCCGATACGCGAGCGCCACGAAGACCGCATCGGGCCCGCGCAGCATCAGGTCGGCGGCAAGTCGCGCCGCAACCATCGCGACGGCACGGTCGACCGGGTCCACCCGGAGTCCCGGGATCCGCAGAATCCAACGCGCCGTTTGCCTGCCAACGACGGCATAGCCGGTGCGCCGGGCCACCGCGCCCGCCGTCTCGGCCAGGGCCAAGCTGGGAATCACGAGGGTCTCGCCGCCGGAGACGGCGTTCGCGATCCAGCGCCGGGATGCTGAATGGAAGGCATCTTGAGGAACCATCCGGCTCACCCAGATGCTCGAATCCACGACGATCACAGGTCGCGCCGCTGCTCGCGCACCGCCTCGACGGCCGAGACCGCCGTACCGGGTGGGATGCGCCGCGCAATCTCCTCCGCGAGCCGATCGAAACCGTCGTTCATCTCCTCGACGCTGCCGAAGGGGGAAAGATCCTCCTCGTCAAAGGCCTGGCCGGGGTTAACGGGCGTCAGCCGCGCGACAGCCTGCCCGCGATGGGTGACGGTGTAGCTTGCGCCTTCCTCGCGGACGCACCGCAGAATCTCGCTCGCGTGCGCCTTGAGCTCGCGCACACCGATGGTCCCGCTCATCCGGCACCTCCTTGTGGTCACCAGCGTGACCACATGATAGCATCGCGGCGCTCTGGGGGGGCAAAGCCTCTACCCTGCTTCCCTGGACAAGACGCGCACCGTCGTCGTGCCACTCCTCTCGGCGGGCCGCTGCCGCACGACGGCATGGTTGGCGTCGAGCACCGTGGTGGTGCGGACTGGCGGTGAGGTAGAATGCGGGCGGTGAACAGGGAACACGATCTCGAAGCATGCCTGGACCCCCGATGAACGAGCCCGCTCCAGCCCGCCACATCCTGACGATCCTGGCCGTGAACGATCTCGATCGATCGCGCGCCTTCTACGACGCGGCCTTCGGGTGGGCGATCGCGGTGGAGGTTCCGGTCTACGTGGAGTACATGCTGCCCGGAGGGATGTTGTTCGGCCTCTACCAGCGCGAGGGCTTTGCACGGAACACGGGCATCGCCCCGGCGACGCTTCCCGCGGGGTCCATCACCGGGACCGAGATCTACCTGCGTGTGGAGGACCTGCCGGGGGCGGTCGCGCGGCTTCGGCAGGCCGGCGCCCGCCTCCTCGCCCCCGCTGCCCCCCGCGACTGGGGTGACGAGGCCGCCTACTTCGCCGACCCGGAGGGCAACGTTCTGGTCGTGGCGAGGCCGATCTCGGCGTAAGCACGCGATGTGGCCACGGGAGGCGCCGGCCTCTGCGGGCTGCGGCGTTTCGGCCCGGAGCGATGTCATCCAGGGTGAGACGAACGGCGCCGCGCGCCCTATCTGGCCGCCTCGATCGCCGCATCCCGCCCGAGCCACGGCAGGTAGGCCGGACCGCCGCGGCCGCAGTCCATGCAGACGGTCGCCGCCGGCGTGGGCGTGGCCTCGGCCGAGGCCATGGGGCTCGGCGTGGCGGCGTGGGTGGCGACCGGAGCCGTCGTCGTTGCCGTCGCCGCCGTCGTTGCCGACACCGTCGCCGAGGTGGTCGGGCTCGCCGCCGTGCCGGTGGGCGGCGACGGCGCCGTCGGCACGCTCCCCGGGTCGAACGTCGGCACGGCGGCCGGCGTGGCGGCGGGGTCGGCCATGAACCAGCCGCGGGCGGTGGGGTCGGACTTGAAGAAGGCCAGGAGCAGGCCGGCCACTTTGTGGCGCCCGCTCGGCGAGGGATGGGTGCCGTCGTTGGCGGTGAAGTCCTCGCAGCGCCACACCAGCCCGTCGGCGCGCGGCGTCAGGCCGTCTCCCCACAGGTACGGGCCCCAGAGCAGCAGCGGCGCCCGGACCGCGCCGCGCGCGGGGTCGAAGTTCAGCGCCGGGTCGCCGTCGACCTGCTGTTCGATCAGCCACTTGACGCTGAAGCCGGACTCGTAGGCAAAGGGCTCGGGGTTGAGGGCGGTCGAGGCGTAGCCGGCGTAGGTCCGGCTGGCGAGGTAGAGCAGCTTGGCGTTGGGGAAGCGCGCGTGGGCCACCCGCACCACGGCGGCCAGGTCGTCCTGCAGGGCCTTGGCGGCGGCGGGGAACGCGTCCGCCGGAAACCGGCTGCCGGGCTGGGCGTTGGCCTCCTTGAGCCAGATCACCTGGACCTGGGCCGCGCTCGAACCGGCCCGCGCGAGGCGCTGGTCGACGACGGTCCAGAAGTTGGCGTTCGGGTCGCGGATGACCGAGGCGGTCTGCCCGCCCTGCGCGCCGTCGACCAGCAGGACCCGCGGGTGCTTCTGGGGGTCGGCGCCGGCGAGCTGGACGAACCGGCTGAACTCCTGGGTGGCGTTGGACATGCCGAGCGAGAGCACGGTGACGCGCCCGTCGGCGGCGGGCGCGCCGGCGGTGTCGAGCGGGACGACGGCCGCGGCGCGCGCCAGGGCCGCGGCCAGGTGGCCGGCGGGCGGCGTGTCGGCCCCGGCCGGGT
>QEVT01000400.1 GCA_003576755.1 bacterium
TCGTCGGCGGCAGCATGCGGCCGCTGCTGCACGACGGCGACGTCGTCCGGGTCGTGCCCGCGCCCGCGCCCCGCCCGGGCGACATCCTGTGCGCGCCGACCCCCGGCGGGCTCGTCGCCCACCGCCTGGTCGGGCGCGCCCCGGACGGGCGGCTCGTGCTGCGCGGCGACGACACCGCGGGCTGCGATCCCCCCCTGGACCCGCGGCTCGTGCTCGGGCGCGTGACCGCGGTCGAGGCCCCCGGCGGCTGGCGGTCCGACGACCCCGGGCAGCGCGCGCTGGCCTGTGCCACCGCAGCCGTGGCGCGCTGGCAGCTTGCCGTGGGGTGGCCGCACCGCCCGCGCCCCCGCGCTGTGCAGCGGGCCGGCCGCGCGCTCGGGCGCCGGGTGCTGCCCCCGATGCCCGCCGACGAGGCGTTGCTGCTCTTGGCCCTGCGCCCCCATCCGGATCCCGCCACGACCGCGCGGGCGCGGAGTCTTGCCCGCGGCCCGCTGGATTGGGACCGCCTCCCGGCCCGCGCCCTCGAGGGACAGGTCGGCCCGCTGGCCTGGCAGGGGCTCAAGGCGCTGGCCCGCGCCGGTGACTTCGAGGTGCCCGCCTCGACCGCGGCGTCCCTTCGGCGGCAACACATCGCCGGCACCCTGCGGTGGCGCGAGGTCGAGGGCATCCGCGACGCCATCCTCGCCCGGCTGGCCGAGGCCGGCATCGCGGTGCTGGCGCACAAGGGCGCGGCGCTCGCCCTGACCGTGTATGCCGACCCGGCCGTGCGCATCGCCGCCGACATCGACCTGTCGGTCCGCGACGCCGACCGATCGCGCGCCGAGGCGGCCGTGGCCGACATCCGCGACGCGCTGGTGCGGGCCAACCCCGACCGGCGCGCCCCGGCCGGCCACCACGTCGAGCTCGACGGGACCGCCCACCACGACCTCGAGCCGTCGTTGTTCGGCGGTGGACGCTGGGCGGCCGGGCGGCTCGACTGGGAGGGGATCTGGGAACGCGCCGAGACCGTGCACGTCGGTGACTCCGACACCACACAACTCCCGCTGCGGGTGCCGGCGCCGACCGACCTCGTGCTGACGCTCGTCGCCAACGGCGTGCGGCGCGGTTTCTCGCCGCTGCGCGCCGTGGTCGACCTCGCGCACGCCATCGACGCCGTGGGCGACCGTGTCGACTGGGAAGCCCTCGCCGCCGAGCTTGCCCGCACCCGGCTCGACCGGCGCGCATGGCTCGCCCTAGGCCTGGCGCGCGACTGGCTCGGCGCCGACATCCCGGCGGGGCTGCTCGAGCCGCCCGCGGATCTGCGGATGGCGGCGTGGGAACGCTGGCTGCTGTGGGCCAAGCGCCGGCGGCCGTTCCTCCGTGTGCCGACGCGCGCTCTGTGGGCCGGCTCGAACGCGGCGGCGCTCGCGGTGGCGCTGCGGATGGCCGTCGCCGAGGCACGCCGATGAGGACGCGATGTGGCCTGCCTGCGAGACCCGCCCCGCGATCGTGCCGGGCCGCCGCATGGAAGCCCGGGCACGCCGCCGCTGTGGCCGCCGGTCACGCCTTGGCCCTGTCGCGCGCGTCGGATGCCGCCCGCGTGTTAATGATCCGCACCGCTCCGGTGTCATTCCCCGTGACGCACGGCGACCGCCCGACCCGGCGGCGCGCCGGCCGCGGCCCGGCGCCGCGGCTTCGCAAGCCCGCCGTGCCCAGGAGACACACGTGCAACTGCTCACGGGGCGCCTCGGGGCGCCCGCAGCCCGGCCCGTGATCCGGCCCACATCCCGGCCGCTGGACGTCGCGGCGCTCTTCGCGGCCCACCACGCCATGGTGTACCGGACGGCCTACCGCATCGTCGGGCAGGCCGAGGACGCCGAGGACGTGCTGCAGTCGGTCTTCCTGCAGCTCGTGCGCCAGGCGGGCGCGACCGACGTCGCCCACGCCGGCGGCTACCTGCATCGGCTGGCCGTCAACGCCGCGCTGAACACGCTCCGCCAACGCCGCCGTCGGCCGGCCGTCGGGTTGGATCGGCTGGAAGGGGATGGCCCGACGGGATCGCGTGCAGCGCGCAGTCGGTCCACCGCGACGGGACCCACGTCCGCTGCCGCGTCCGCCGACCCCGCCGCCGATGCCACCGACCCCGAGCTGCGCGCCGGGCTGCGCGACGCGCTCGGCGCGCTGCCGCCGCGCGCCGCCGAGATCTTCGCGCTCCGCTACGTCGAGGGGCTGACGAACCGCCAGATCGCCGAGCTCTTGGGCACGAGCGACGCCAGCATCGGCGTCACGCTGCACCGGGCGCGCCAGCGCGTCCGCGCGTCGCTGGCGCCGCTCGTCGACGCCGCGCCGACGGAGGGTCTCCAATGACCACGCAGTCGCCCGCCACGGCCGCCGCGCCGGAGGATGCCGGCGCCGCCAGCGACACATCGGAGGATGCCATGAACGACGACCGCACCCCCATCCCGACCCACGATCCACGCCCGGGCGCCGATGCCCGCCTCGACGGCCTCGTCGACCGCGCGGTCGCGGCGCTGCAGGCCGACGTGCCGGCCGATGCCGACGTCGTGGCGGCCGGCGCCCGCGCCTGGGCGCGCATCATGTCCGCTGCCGGCGCGGGCGCCGGGCCGACGGCGGACGATCCGGCGCTCATCCGCGACTACCTGGCCGGGCGGTTGTCGCCGGCCCAGGCGCTGCTCGTGGCCGACCGGATCCGCGAGGACACCGCCTTCCGCATGGCGCTCGAGGCGGCGCGCCGCGGCGTGGCGCCGCGCGTGCTGACGGGCGTGGCGGC
>QEVT01000401.1 GCA_003576755.1 bacterium
CCCGCGGCCGCCCAGCCCCCCACCGCCGAACCCACCGTCACCACCGCCGCCACCGCCCAGCCGCCCACCGCCGCGCCCACGCCGATCCCCACCGCCACCACCCCGCCCACGCCGCGGCCGCCGGGGATCCTCAAGAACATCTCCACCCGCGGGTTCATCGGCCGCAGCCAGCACCAGGTGCTGATCGCCGGGTTCATCGTCCAGGGCGGCCCCGTCAAGGTGCTCGTCCGCGCCCTCGGCCCCAGCCTGACCGCCCTCGGCGTGCCCGGCGCGCTGCCCGACCCGTACGTCTCGCTCTACAGCGGGCAGACCATCGTCGCCGAGAACGACAACTGGAACGGCGACGAGGACGTGCAGGCCACCGGGCTCGCACCCGCCCATCCCAACGACGCCGCGCTCGTCCGCACCCTCGCGCCCGGCGCCTACACCGCCAAGGTCGCCCCGTCGCGGCCCAGCGTCGGCGTGGCGCTCGTCGAGGTGTTCTTCGTCAGCGGCGCCGGCAAGCTCTCCAACATCTCCACCCGCGGGCTCGTCAACACCGGCGACAACGTCATGATCGGCGGGTTCATCGTCCGCGACGGGCCCGTGCGCGTGCTCGTCCGCGCCCTCGGGCCGAGCCTGACCAGCCACGGCGTGCCCGGCGTCCTGGCCAACCCCATGGTCTCGCTCTTCCAGCAGGCCGCCCCGCTCACCGAAAACGACGACTGGGGGACGCGCCCCGAAGCCGCCGAGCTGCAGGCCGCCGGCGCCGCGCCCGCGTTCCCCAGCGAGTCCGCGCTGATCCTCGACCTCGAGCCCGGCAGCTACACCGGCATCGTGCGCGGCGTCGCCGGCGGCACCGGCATCGGGCTGGTGGAGGTGTTCAACCTCGGGCCGTAGCCCGACGCCGCGCCCGCGCCGGGCCCCGCCGCTCAGCCCCCCCGCCGGGCCGCCGCCGCCGCGTCGAGCGCCGCTTCGGCCCGCTTGCGGACGTCGTCCGAGAGACGCGGCCGGCGCATCGCCACGCGCACCCACTCGCCGAGGTCCGCCGCGCGCAGCACCGGCAGGTCCGCGTCCGCCACCCGCAGGTCCACCCGCGGGTGCGTGAACACCGCCACGGCCTCCACCGGGACCGACGCCAGCTCGGCGTCCGCCGCCGTCAGCACGCCGCGGACCGCCGCGACGTCGGCCGTCACCGCCGCGCCCGGATGCGCCACCGGGCGCCGGCCGAAGCGCAGCGCCCGCTGCCACAGCGGCCGCGCGTCCCGCCACCGCCGGCCGGCGACATCGATCGGCCCGTCGTGGTTGAACACCGCGAACACCGTCACCCCCCACGGCGCGAGGAACACGTGGTCCGCCGGCAGCACCCAGTGGTACAGCGCGAACACCCGGCCCGTGCGCTCGCGGAGCCCGTCGGCCAGCGCCACATCCGGGCGCGGCACGGCGATCCAGCGGTCGCCGAAGGCGATGCCGACCCAGCTCGCCAGCGTCCCGAGCACGAGGAGCGCGAACGCCCAGCCGAACCGCCCCTGGAAGTTGAGCCAAAGCCCCGCCAACAGGACCAGCGTCCCGCCGAGCGACAACGCCAGCGCCTGCCGCCGCCGCCGGGCGGCCAGCGCCGTGTGCGTGACGATCTTCACGCCGAGGCGGTCTCCGGCACCCCGAGCGTCGCGCCGGCCGGCTGGCCCGCGTCGGCGCCGCCATCCTCGCCGTCCGCGGCGCCGTCGTCGCCCGCGTAGCTCGCCGTGCGCGCCACGCCCGCGGCGATCGCGTCGACCAGCCCGTGCTCGACGCCCCGCGCCGCCACGTCGATCGCCGTCTGCACCGCCTCGCCGTCCGACCGACCGTGGCCGATGACCACCACGCCTCGCACCCCCAGCAGGATGGCGCCGCCGTAGGCGCGGTAGTCCAGCCGCTGGCGGGCCGCGCGCCACGCCGGGCGCATCAGGTACGCGCCGAGCATGCTCAGGGGATGGCCGGCGGCCGACTCGCGCAGGATCTCCTGGATGAGGAAGCTCACGCCCTCGGCGAACTTGACCAGGATGTTGCCGGTGAACCCGTCGGTCACCGCCACGTCCGCCAGCCCCGCCGGCACGTCGCGCCCCTCGATGTTGCCGACGAAGTTGAGCCCGCTGCGATCGAGGAGCGGCAGCGCCGCCTGCACCGCCGTGGTGCCCTTGCCGCGCTCCTCGCCGATGGTGAGCAGGCCCACGCGCGGGTCCGACACCCCCAGCACGCGCTCGGCGTACGCCGCGCCCATGATGCCGAAGTGCAGGAGAAACAGCGGCTTGACCTCGGTGTTGGCGCCGATGTCGATCATGACGCACGTCCCCGAGAGCGTCGGGAACGGGGTGGCGACCGCCGCGCGGCTGACGCCCGGGATCCGCCCGAGGTTGAGCGCGGCGCTGGCCAGCGCCGCGCCGGTGTGCCCCATCGTGACGAACGCCTCGGCCTGGCCGGCGCGGATCAGGCGCATGCCGCGCGACATCGAGTTGTCCGGCCGGGCGCGCACCGCGGCCGCCGGCTGGAGCTCGTCCATCGCGATGGCGTCAGGCGCGTGGACCACCTGGATGTCGAGGCCGCGGACGTCGTGGCGCGCGAGCGCCGCCTCGATCTCGGGCGCCCGCCCGACCAGCGCGATCGGGCGGCCATGGGATCGCGCCGCCAGCACCGCACCCTCTACCGGGGCGGCGGGCGCGTGGTCACCTCCCATGGCGTCGACAACGATCCGCATGGGGCGGGATTCTACCACAAAGCCGCGCCGCAACCGGCCGGACGGCGGCGCCGGG